>CANGCO010000012.1 GCA_947452365.1 Caulobacteraceae bacterium | reverse complement strand
GAACACGTCTTCACGGTCTCTGCGGCGCCGCCACCCTTCTGCCCCTGCCAGGTAATGTCTTTCGCCCATGGTTCATGCCTCTGCCGCCTCGGCCAAGACCGCGCTTAGGGCCCAGATGAAGGCGGTGCGTGCCAAGGCGGCCAAGGACAGTCCAGACGCGGCCCATCAAGTGATCAATCATTTGCCGTCCGAATTTGTCGGCCGGTTTGGGACGGTGGCGGGCTATTTTCCGCTCGGTTCAGAAATCGATCCCCGCCCCTTGATGGCGCACCTGGCCAAGGCCGGCGCGCGCCTGGCCCTGCCTAGGGCTGTGGCTGGCGCGCCCTTGAAGTTTCATATCTGGCAACCGGGCGATGATTTGGAAAAGAGCGGGTTTGGCGTGGCCGAGCCCTTGGCCGCCGCGCCGATCTGCCAGCCGGACTTGGTCCTTGTGCCCCTACTCGCTTTTGATCGTTTTGGCGGGCGCATGGGCTATGGACAGGGCCATTATGATCGCACCCTGTCCGCGCTTCGGGCGCATGGTGACAGGGTTGCGCTTGGCCTTGGTTTTGACGCCCAATCGGTCGCGACCCTGCCGATTGAAGATCATGATGAGACACTGGACGGGATTTTGACGCAAATGCGCTATATCCCCGTCCAAAGGAAAATTTGAATATGCGCTTTGCTTTTTTTGGAGACGTGGTCGGCAAGTCTGGACGCGATGGCCTGGCCGATCATTTGCCCGGTCTTAGGCGGCGCCTGGGCCTGGAATTTGTGATTGTGAATGCCGAGAACGCGGCGGCGGGGTTTGGCATTACCGAAAACACGGCTCGCGAATTGTTTGAGGCCGGGGCCGATTGCCTGACGCTTGGCAATCATTCCTGGGACCAGAAAGAGGCCCTGACCTATATTGTCCGCGAGCCGCGCCTGATCCGGCCGCTAAACTATCCGCCGCTTGCTGATGCGCCGGGGCGCGGGGCGCAATTGTTTGAGACCGAACGCGGTCACAGGGTTCTCGTGATCAATCTTTTGGGCCGGGTGCATATGGACGCGCTGGATGATCCGTTTGCGGCGGTGGACCGCGAGCTGGATGCCTGCCCGCTGGGCTCGGTTTGTGATGCGGCCATTGTCGATATGCATGCCGAGGCCACTTCCGAAAAAATGGCCATGGGGCATTTTTGCGATGGTCGGGCCAGCTTGATTGTCGGCACCCATACCCATGTGCCGACGGCCGACTGCCAGATCTTAAACGGCGGCTCGGCCTATCAGACCGATGCCGGGGCCTGCGCCGATTATGACAGCGTGATTGGCAATCAAAAAGAAGAGCCCCTGCGCCGCTTTACCACCCGGATCAGCCAGGGGCGCTATCAACCGGCCTCGGGCCCGGCGACGGTTTGCGGCGTGTTTGTCGAGACCGACCCCGCCACGGGCCTTGCCCTGCGGGTTGAGCCGATTCGCATTGGCGGTCGCCTATCGCCCCATATTCCACAGGTCTAGGGCACTTTTTTTCGCCGCCTTCCCCGCGAAGGCGGGGGCGTCAGACCAGTATACCGACCTGATTAGAATTCAGTCGGCCCAAAAGTTCACCCAAGCCGACAATCTCCTGCTCGGTCCAGCGGTCGCGGAACACCTCGGCCGCCAGCCGCTCGAAGGTTGCGCGCGCATCTGTGACGATGGCTTGGCCGGTTTCGGTCAAGACCACATAGGCCAGACGCGCATCGCGCGGATCGGGCTGGCGCACCACTAGGCCAAGCTTTTCCATTGGCACTGCCATCCGCGTCACGGTCGAGGCGCTGATATGCAAACGTTTGGCCAGATCCACGCGGGTCAGGCGCAGCATGGGCGCCTGGTGCAGATGCATCAAGAGCAGCGCCTCTTTCAGGCCAAGGCCGTGCACGCCGCCCAAGGCGCCGGAAAACCGTTCCTCAAGCCGGGCCTGGGCTTGAAACAGATGCAATATGGCCGTGAGGGAAGATTGGGTCATGCGCCCTATATGCGCGCATATTCGTTGCATTTGCAAGCACTATGCAATCTTTTTGCCCGTGCAGTCTGAGATTTTGCGGCAAGGGATGACAAAAGCGACTCAGCAAGGCTAGAACAGGGCAACAAATTCGTTTCGCGAAAGAGTATCAGGCGACCATGGCTGGCCATTCCAAGTTCAAAAACATCCAGTTTCGTAAGGGCGCCCAGGACAAGAAGCGCTCCAAGATCTTTTCCAAGCTGTCGCGGGATATTACCCTAGCAGCCAAGGGCGGGGTGCCGGACCCGACGGCCAATGCGCGCCTGAGGCTGGCCATTGCCAATGCCCGGGCCGAATCCATGCCCAAGGACAATATTGACCGCGCGATCAAAAAGGCCCTGGGCGGCGAGACCGACACTTATGAAGAAATCCGCTATGAGGGCTTTGGCCCCGGTGGGGTTGGCCTGATTGTCGAGGTCCTGACCGATAATCGCAACCGCGCTGCCGCCAATGTGCGGATGGTGTTCAACAAGAATGGCGGCAATATGGGCGAGTCCGGCTCGGTCGCCTTTATGTTTGACCGGGTTGGCCAGATTGTTTATCCGCCCGCTGCCGGGTCAGAAGACGATGTCATGGAGGCCGCGATCGAGGCCGGGGCAGAAGACGCCGAATCCGATGCCGAAAGCCATGTGATCACAACCGCCTTTGAAGACATGAATCCTGTGCTTGAAGCCTTGGAGGCCCGTTTTGGGCCCGCCAAATCGACCAGCATTATCTGGAAGCCCAAGACCTTGACCCCTGTGGCCGGAGACGATGTTGCTACCCTGTTCAAGCTGATTGACGGGCTGGACGATGATGATGATGTGCAAAATGTTTACGGAAACTTCGATATTTCCGACGACGACATGGCAAAATACGCAGGCTAGATCCCGCCCAGCCCCTTTTCGTTAGGGCAAGGACAGGCGAGGATGGGAACGCATGACCAACGCGATTCGAATCCTTGGCCTTGATCCGGGCCTGCGCCTCACAGGTTGGGGCATAATCACCATAGACGGTGCACGGCTGAGCCATGTGGCGCATGGGGTGATCAAGCCGGATAATGCCGCGCCCTTTGCCACCCGGCTCCTGACCCTGTTTGACGGCATAATGGATGTGATCGCCCAATATGCCCCGCAAGAAGCCGCGGTTGAGGAAACCTTTTTGAACTCCAATGCCGCCTCGACCCTAAAGCTTGGTCATGCCCGGGCCGCAGCCCTGATCGCCCCGGCCAAGGCCGGGCTTCCGGTGGCGGAATATGCGGCCAAGGTGGTTAAGAAGGCGGTGGTGGGCACCGGCGGGGCGGACAAGGATCAGGTGGCCTTTATGATTGCCAGGCTCTTGCCAACGGCCGGATCGCCCACGGCCGATGCGGCTGATGCCCTAGCCGTAGCGATCGCCCATGCCCATGCCCGCCAGATCACTAGCCTAAACCGCAGGCTGGGGACGGCGGCATGATCGGACGTTTGCGCGGCACGGTTGCCGAAATCACTGAGGACGAGGCCCTGATCGATGTTGGCGGGGTGGGTTATCTGGTGCGCTGCGGCGCGCGCTGCCTGTCGCGCCTGCCGGCCATTGGCCAGGACACGGTCCTGCATATTGAAAGCCAGACCACCGAGGCGGCGGGCACCAGGCTTTATGGCTTTTTGGATCGCAATGAGCGCAGCGTCTTTAGCCTGTTGCAAAGCGTTCAAGGTGTGGGGCCAAAGGCAGCCTTGTCGGTGCTGGATGTCCTGCCGCCGGCTGAACTTGCCAGCGCCATTGCCCGCGAAGACAAGACCTCAATTGGCCGCGCCAATGGGGTGGGGCCAAAGCTTGCCCTGCGCCTTGTCACCGAGCTGAAGGGCAAGCCAATTGGTGATGGCTTGGTTCAGGGCCTGAGCGTTCATGATCCAGTACCGGTCAAGCTGACCCCTTCGGTTAGCGGCGAGGCGGTGGCCGCCCTGATGGGGCTTGGACTGGCTGAGCCTGCTGCACGCCGCGCGGTGGAACAGGCGGTTGATCAGCTGGGGTCAGAAGCGGACCTCTCGGCTGTGATCAAGGCAGCCCTCAAGGAGATGGGCCGATGAGCCGCCTTATTGATGGCGAGGCCGCGCCGCTTGAGCCGAGCGATAAGGCCCTTAGGCCGCAAACCCTGTCAGAATTTGTTGGCCAAGAGCCGCTTAAGGCCAATCTGAAAATCTTTATCGAGGCCGCCAGGGGCCGGGGCGAGGCGCTGGACCATGTGCTCTTGTTTGGACCGCCGGGCCTGGGCAAGACCACACTTGCCCAGATTGTTGCCCGTGAACTGGGCGTCAATTTTCGTGCGACCTCGGGCCCTGTTCTGGCCAAGGCCGGTGATCTAGCCGCCATATTGACCAATCTCGAGCCGCGCGATGTCTTGTTTATCGACGAGATCCACCGCCTGCCCTCGAATGTCGAGGAAATCCTCTATCCGGCCATGGAGGATCATGTGCTGGACCTGATGATTGGCGAGGGGCCGAGTGCGCGGTCTATCCGGATTGATCTGGCGCCCTTTACCCTGGTGGCGGCGACGACACGGGCGGGCATGCTGGCCACGCCCCTGCGCGACCGGTTTGGCATTCCCTTGCGGCTTGAGTTTTATACCCCGGCCGAGCTGCGCCATGTCCTGATTCAGGCCGCCCGCAAGATGGGCGCGCCCCTGTCGCCGGAAGGCGCGGGCGAGATCGCCGCCCGGGCTAGGGGCACGCCGCGGGTTGCAGGCAGGCTTCTGCGCCGGGTTCGCGACTTTGCCACAGCCGATGGCGCCGCCCTGATCGATCAGGCCCATGCGGCCAGGGCGCTTGCGCGGCTGGAAGTGGATGAACATGGGCTAGATAGTCTCGATAGGCGCTATTTGCGGGCCCTGATCGAAAACTATGGTGGCGGCCCCGCCGGGGTCGAGACCCTAGCCTATGCGATTGCCGAGGCGCGCGATGCGGTCGAGGATGTGATCGAGCCCTATCTGATGCAGCAAGGCTTTATCCAGCGCACGCCGAGGGGCCGAGTGGCTTGCGGGCGGGCCTATCTGCATCTGGGGCTTAAGGAGCCGCCGTCTGCGACCGTCGCCGTGCAGCAGACCTTGTTTGATGAGGACGTGCCATGACCGCACAGGGCCAAGACCTGCCCACGGCCGGGGTATTTGTTGGCCGCGAACACTGCTTGCCGGTGCGGATCTATTACGAAGACACCGATTTTACCGGCATGGTCTATCACGCCAATTATGTGCGTTATTTTGAACGCGGCCGGTCGGACTTTTTGCGGCTGGCCGGGGTCACCCATAGCGATCTATTGGACCGATCCGATCCGGCCGCCTTTGTCGTGACCCGGCTGGATATTCAGTTTCACAAGCCCGGCCGGATTGACGATGCGCTTGTGGTCGTCACCACCTATGATCAGGTCAAGGGTCCGCGCCTGTTTGTGCGTCAACGCATAATGCGCGGCGACGAGGTCTTGGCCACGGCCAATATTGAGGCCGCCTGTATCAGCCTAAACGGCCGCCCCCGCAAACCACCGGCAGGTCTGACCGAGGCCCTCACGCCTTGGTTCTTGCCAAATCTGCCATAGTTTCACCCCTCCTGACCCCTAGGGTCGACCATTCCCTAGTCTGAGCGAGATCTTGTCCATGGATATTGCCGCAAGCCCCCTGTCCGCCGAAAGTTTTTCTGCCCTTGCCCTGTTCCTGCGCGCCGACTGGGTGGTCAAGGGCGTTATGCTGGGCCTGTTAGGGGCCTCGGTCTGGTCCTGGTCCATTATGATCGACAAGGCCCTGAAATTGCGGGCCCTCAATCGCGATGCCGATCAGGTCGAAGATGCCCTAGGGGCTGGCCGCACGCTTGAACAAGTGGCGGAATCCGCTGGACCTCGCCCGGCCCAGGCCATGGCGCGTTTGTTGCAATCGGCATTGCGCGATTGGCATCAGGCCTGGGCCAAGGGTCCAATAAGCGATATGCAAGGCGTCTTGGCCCTACAAAGAATTGAGCGCAGTCTCGATAGCCAGATTGCCAAGGAGGCCCAGGCCGTTGAGGCGGGGCTAGGAAGCCTGGCTATTGTCGCCACCGCCTCACCTTTTGTCGGCCTTTTCGGCACGGTCTGGGGCATTATGCATGCTTTTCAGGCCATTGCGGTTCAAAAAAACACCAATCTTTCAGTGGTTGCCCCATCGATCGCGGAGGCCCTGTTTGCCACAGCCATTGGTCTGGCAGCAGCCATCCCCGCCTATATTGCCTATAATAAATTCATTGGCGATGCCGGCCAGTATACCAGCCGCCTTGAGGCGTTTGGCGATGAATTGACCGGCCTGATGTCGCGCCGCCTTGGCGATCGGAGCTAGCCCATGGCCACTCTTCTTGTTGCCCAGGGGCTTGGATCGCGCCGCCGCCGTCGCGCTCGGCGCAGCGCCCTATCCGAGATTAATGTCACGCCCATGGTCGATGTGATGCTGGTGCTCTTGATCGTGTTTATGGTCGCAGCCCCGCTTCTCACTGTGGGTGTGCCGGTTGATCTGCCCAAGACCGAGGCCGGGGCCCTCAATGATCAGGACCAGCCCCTATCGGTCAGCCTGTCGGCCGATGGCAAGATTTTTGTACAGGACCAACTTGTGGCGTTTGACCAATTGGCCCCGCGCATGACCGCTCTAAACGGCACCGGCGCCCCGCGGGCGGTGTTTGTGCGGGCCGATGGCAAGGCGCCCTATGCTTTGGTCGCCCAGGTCATGGCCAGCCTGTCACGCTCGGGCTTCAGCTCGATCGGCCTGATTACCGATATTGGCGGGCCAAGCTCGGGTAAGGTTTCTGAGGCCCCAAAATCTGTTCCGACAAGGCCCTGATCTGACCATGCGTCAAACCCAGCCACGGTCCTATCTGGCAACCAGCCTCTCCATCGCCCTGCACCTGAGCGTGCTGGCGGCGGGGCTGGTGGCCTGGCCATGGCTAAAACCGCCGCCAAAGGTTTTGGCGATAACGCCGGTCACGGTGATCTCGACCGGCCCGATTACCGATGTCAGTGCCGCCCTGCAGGCCGAGGCCGTGGTTCAGGCGGCGACTGAAAAACCGGTTATGGAGGCACCGGTCCAGGCCCAGCCGCCCTTGCCCATTCCCCGCCCCATGCCTATGCCCACGGCCCTGCCAAGGCCAGACCCCGCGCCGGCGGCCGCGCTCAAGCCGCTGCCGATCCCGCAGCCCTTTCTTTCCCCCTCGCCAAAGCCTGTTCCGCCAAGGCCTGCGCCCAGCCTCGATCTGGAGGCGCTTGCCAGCCGTATTCGCCCGGCCGCGCCGCCCCAGCCTAGTCGTCCGTCCTCGGCTGCCCCGGGGCCCAGCCATAGCCAAACCGACCTGGTCATGCGCCCGGCCGTGGGCCCGGGGCGCGCCTCTACGGTTGATGTCTTACAGGCCATCAGTGCCCGCCTCGCTAGGCTATGGAACCCCAATTGCGGTGTCGAGGGCGCGGCCAATATTGTCGTCAAGGTTCGCTTGACCCTAGCTCCCGGCGGGCGGCTGATCCGGGCCAATTTGATCGATGAGCAAAGAATACTGCAATCTGGCGATGGGGTTTTGCAGGCGGCAGGCACACGGGCCTTGACGGCGGTGGCAAGGGCCGCGCCCTATGCCGAATTGCCCGCCGAGACCTATGCCGATTGGCGGTCATTCGTCGTGTCGTTTGACGCCCGGCAAATCTGCCGGGGCTATTGAACGAGGATAAGAGGATGTTGGGGATGCTCAAGGCTGGATCGGTTGTATTGGCCCTGTTGGCGGTGACGCTGGGTCTAGGCGCGCTTGGCCCAGCCCGGGCAGAGATCGAGATTCAGATCAATCAGGGCACATTGCAGCCCCTGCCCTTGGCCGTGCCAAGCTTTACCGGCCAAGGGCCCTATGGGGCGGATATTGCCAAGGTCGTCTCGGCTAATCTGGAACGATCGGGCTTTTTCAAGCCGCTTAACCCGGCGGGGTTTGCCCCCGGCGGCCTCGATGTCAATGTCCAGCCTAGGTTTGCTGATTGGAAATCGATCAGCGCCCAGGCCCTGATCAATGGCCAGGTCACCATGGATGCGGACGGTCAGATCCGGGTCGATTTTCGGCTATGGGACGTATTTTCCGAACAACAGCTCTTGGGTCTGCAATTTACTGCCACGCCTGAAAACTGGCGACGGGTGGCGCACAAGATTTCGGATGCCGTCTATGAGCGTCTGACCGGGGAAAAGGGTTATTTTGATACCCGTGTGGTGTTTGTCGCTGAGAGCGGCCCCAAAAGGGCCAGAATCAAGCGCTTGGCGATTATGGATCAGGACGGCGCCAATCCGAGTTATTTGACCAATG
This sequence comes from Caulobacteraceae bacterium, assembly GCA_947452365.1. Classification (GTDB taxonomy): domain Bacteria; phylum Pseudomonadota; class Alphaproteobacteria; order Caulobacterales; family Caulobacteraceae; genus CAISGS01. Next base: position 38,017 of record CANGCO010000012.1, on the reverse strand, counting down.
GCTCGGCCATGGTCATGACGCCGCGCTATTCCTCGACCAGTCAGCAACTGACCTATATGGCCCTGCGCGATAATGGGGCCAGTGTCTATTTGCTCAATATCGAAACCGGCCGTCAGGAAACGCTTGGCCAGTATTCCGGCATGGTGTTTGCGCCGCGGTTCTCGCCAGACGGCAAGAAGGTAGCGTTTTCGGTGGAGCGTGCAGGCAATAGCGACATCTATCTGATGGATCTTAGCACGCGGGTCGCTGTGCGGCTGACCACTGACCCTGCGATTGACACCTCCCCCTCGTTTTCGCCTGACGGCAAGCAGCTTGTGTTTAATTCCGATCGCGGCGGTAGCCCGCAACTCTATATCATGCGGGCGGACGGAACCGGGGTGAAGCGTCTGTCCTATGCACAGGGGCGCTATATGACCCCGGTCTGGAGCCCAAGGGGGGATTTTATCGCCTTTACCAAACAGGCCGGCGGTGAGTTTCATATTGGTGTTATGCGGCCCGATGGCAGCGATGAAAGGCTCTTGACCACCAGCTATCTCGACGAGGGCCCGACCTGGGCGCCGAACGGCCGGGTCTTGATGTTTACGCGCGAGACCATGGGTGGCAATTCAAAGCTCTGGACGGTCGATCTCAGTGGCCGTGGCGAGCGACTTGCACCCTATACGGGTTCGGGATCTGACCCCGCCTGGTCGCCCTTGCTAGAATAGTCGCGCAAATAGGCCCCCGACCTATTTTTGGTCGTGGCATTATGGGCGGATCGTAATAGGGTTTGAGCGAACGCCATTCGATGGGTGTTGTTAAGGGATTAATCGCCCTAGCCACCTATCCAGTCCTTACCGTTGGCGTCCGCAAACTGTGAAGGAGAACTCGTCATGATCACTACCAAGTCTGCTATGCGATTGGCCCTGATCGTCTTGACTACCGCCAGCCTAGCGGCCTGCACGACCAAGGGCCCACCCCCGCCCGCACCCGCCCGTCAATATGTCGAGCAACCCGCCCCACCGCCGCCGCCAATTGCAGCGCCTCGGCCCACAGGTCCGGTGCCAGGATCGGTCCAAGATTTTCTGATCCATGCGAGTGATCGGGTGTTTTTTGATTTCGATTCCTACACGCTGCGCCCAGACGGGGCCTCGGTTTTGGATGCACAGGCCGCCTGGTTGGTGCGCTATCCGATGGTACAGGTCCGTATTGAGGGCAATGCCGATGAGCGCGGAACCCGGGAATACAATTTTGCTCTAGCTGCGCGCCGGGCCAATTCGGTTCGCGATTACCTGGTTAGCCGAGGTATGGCTGGCAATCGGATCGAGACGGTTTCCTTTGGTAAGGAGCGCCCAATCAATGAGGGCTCTACGGAAGAGGCCCTGGCGCAAAACCGCAATGGCCATACGGTCATTACGGCCGGCGCTGCCCAATAATACTGTGGGGTCAGGGCCGTGGCCTAAGGGTTCGGTCCTGACCCATTCGACAAGGCCCCAAGGAAACCCGACCATGATAAGACCAAGTCCCATTTCGAGCTTGATCTTGGCGGCGGGGCTGATCTTGGCGGCCGCCGCGCCGGTTTGGGCGCAACAGGACCCGGTCGCAGCCGAGCGCCGCATAGTGCGTCTAGAGCGAGATCTAAAAGAGGTCCGGGATATTGTCCTGCAAGCCCGCAGCACCGGCAAGCCGGTCGAGATCAAGGAAGTCGGTCCTGATCCAGAGCTTGTTGGCCTAAGGTCAAGGATTGATGATCTGGACCAGACCCTGCGCCAGATGAATGGCCAGATTGAGACCCTGACCCATGATCTTGACCAGGCCCGCGCAGAATTGGCGGCCCAGAAACTGGCCAATGCGCCGCCCGCGCCTGTGCCCCTCCCGACCGGACCGCTTTTGCCGCTGAGCATTGAGGCCGCACCGGCGCAAACCGAAACGGCGCCTGCGCCCGTATTGCAACCCATGCCCAAGCCTGTGGCGCAGGAGGCTGTGCCGCTGCCGGTTCAGTCCGCCCAGCCGCAGACTGCGCCTGCACCAACCCCGCTTTCGGCTCCAATGCCCAAGCCTGAGCCCACCAAGCCCGTGGTCAAGGCTGTGCCCGCCGTCAAGCGGACGCCCGCTGATCAGGCCTATGCCGCCGCCCGGCAACTGCTTTTGGACGGCCAGTATGTCGATGCTTCCAATGCCTTGCGCGACTATGTGACCCGTTATGGCGACACGGCGGCCAATGCGCCGGAAGCGCGCTATTGGCTGGGCGAGACCATGTATGTCCAGGACGCCTATGCCGAGGCGGCAGGAGCCTATATTGGTGCCCTGCGTGGCTGGCCCGCCACCCCCTGGGCGCCCGATGCCGTGGTCAAGCTGTCCCTGTCCCTGATCGCCTTGAAAAAGCCGGCCGATGCCTGCAGCACGCTGGATGAGTTTGCACGCCGCTTTCCAAAGCCCGCCCCAGCCCTCGCCAGCCGTGCGGCCCTCGCCCGTACCAAGGCCCAGTGCCGCTAGGCCTTGCCGATCCGGCAGGCCTGTACCTGTCGCAATATCTTGTTGCCGGTTCAGATGCGCCAATCGCGGTCGGGTTTTCTGGCGGCAGCGACAGTCTAGCGGTTCTGGTGGCCACCCTAGCCTTTGCCAAGGCCCATTGCCGCCGGGTCCTGGCCATGACGGTTGACCATGACCTCCAGCCCCAATCTCGAGCCTGGACCGAGGATTGCGCCAAAATCGCGTCAAGGCTTGGGGCCGAGCCCGTGGCCCTCGTCTGGACGGAAAATAGGCCTTTGGGCGATAGCGGCCTAACCGCCCTGGCCCGCCAGGCCCGCCATAGTCTCTTGGCAAGAGCCGCGCGCCAGCACGGCGCAAGGGTTCTGGTCTTGGGTCATACGCGCAATGACCGGGCCGAGGCCGACTGGATGCGAAGTCGCGGTGCCAATCTGGGGCAGTTGCGGGTCTGGTCGCCGTCTCCGGTCTGGCCCGAGGGGCGGGGGCTGTTTGTTCTGCGGCCCCTAATCGAATGCGATCGCGCAGATTTACAAACCGCGATTGAGGTGCAAGGCCTCGGCTGGATTAATGATCCGGCCAATCTGGATCCTCGCTATATGCGCAGCCGGGCGCGGCAAGCCCTTGCGCTCGATCCACAAGCGCCCGAGACAATTGCAGGGCCCATGCCCTATTGGCCAACCGCGCTTGGCGGTCTGGGTCATCTGGGCGCGCTTTGTCTGAACCGCAGGGCCTTGCAAACCGCGCCGAGCGGGGTCGCTGCCTTCTTGGCCAGGGCGCTCTTATGCGTCAGCGGATCGGTCCAGCCAGTGCGCTCCGACCGTCTTGGCCGGGTAGAGACCCGGCTGCGGAGCCAGGACGAGTTTGCCGCCACCCTGTCGGGGGTCAGACTTGTTGCTGATGCTCAAACCGTCTGGATGGTGCGCGAAGGCGCGCGCGCGGGTGCGCAGGCCCATTATGTCCTTCAAGACGGGGTCTGGGATGGACGGTTTGAAATAGAGGGCCTGAAACCTGGCCAGGCTCTTGTCTCCCTCAAGGGCCATGCCGCGGCCTTGTCGCCCGCTGGCCGAGCCTGGCTTCAGACCGTCCCTGCCCAGGTTCGGCCAACCCTGCCTGTAGTCTTAACGGACGGATTAGCCCCGGTCTTGCCAGCCTTTCGAGATCGGTCTGACGCACAGCCGCCCAGCACAATTACTGCAAAATCGCTGATCATCGCCCGGCTCAAGGCCGCTTGTGGTCAGGTTTTTAACGAACGCGACCTGATGATTGACGCTTAAGCAAGGCTGGGCATGGCAAAACCCGATCAGCCGTCCTATCTAGGGGATAAGGTTCAATAAGGCGACGAACATGACTCTGCGTAATCTGGCCATCTGGGGCATTATTGTTGTCATTCTGATCGGCCTCTACAGCATGATGAATGGCGGGTCCAAGTCCACGGCGGGCGGTGAGATCAGCTATTCTCAGCTTCTGGCCAAGGTCGATACCGGCGCGATCAAGGGCGCCGTCTTTCATGATGACGTGGTCGAGGCCCGTCAGGCCGATGGCAAGACCTTTAGTGTGGTCACCCCCATGAACCAGGATGATCTGGTCAAGCGGTTGCAGGCGACCGGCGCGGATATCCAGGTCAAGCGCGCGGGCGGTATTACGCCCATGGGCGTGTTTTTCAATCTGTTGCCCATCCTGATCCTAGTTGGGGTCTGGATCTTTTTCATGCGTCAGATGCAGGGCGGTGGCCGCGGCGCCATGAGCTTTGGCAAGTCCAAGGCCAAGCTTCTGACTGAGAATAAGAACAAGGTCACATTTGATGATGTGGCTGGCGTCGATGAGGCCAAGGAAGAGCTCAGCGAAATTGTCGATTTCTTGAAAGATCCGGGCAAGTTCCAAAAGCTGGGCGGTAAGATCCCAAAGGGCGCGCTGCTGGTTGGCCCTCCGGGCACGGGTAAGACCTTGCTGGCGCGAGCGATCGCCGGCGAGGCGGGCGTGCCATTTTTCTCGATTTCCGGTTCAGACTTTGTCGAAATGTTTGTTGGCGTTGGTGCCAGCCGCGTGCGCGACATGTTCGAACAGGCCAAGAAGAATGCCCCCTGCATTATCTTTATCGATGAAATCGATGCCGTGGGTCGTCATCGCGGTGCGGGCCTAGGCGGCGGCAATGATGAGCGCGAGCAGACCCTCAACCAGCTCTTGGTCGAGATGGATGGCTTTGAATCCAATGAGGGCATAATTCTGGTTGCAGCTACCAACCGCCCCGATGTGCTCGATCCCGCGCTTTTGCGGCCCGGCCGGTTTGACCGCCAAATCGTGGTTTCCAATCCTGATATTGTCGGACGTGAGACGATTTTGCGCGTTCATATGCGCAATATTCCGCTGTCGTCTGATGTGGACGTCAAGACGATTGCGCGCGGCACGCCTGGCTTTTCCGGTGCGGATTTAGCCAATCTGGTCAATGAATCGGCCCTAATGGCGGCCCGGCGCAATCGGCGCATGGTCACCATGCGTGATTTTGAAGACGCAAAAGACAAGGTGATGATGGGGGCTGAACGCAAGTCCATGGTCATGACCGAGGACGAAAAGCGTATGACCGCCTATCACGAAGGCGGCCATGCCTTGGTCGCGATCACGGTCTCGCACACGGACCCGGTGCACAAGGCCACCATTATTCCGCGCGGCCGGGCCTTGGGCATGGTTATGCAATTGCCCGAGCGCGATAAGCTGTCCATGTCTTATGAGCAAATGACCTCACGCCTGGCCATTCTCATGGGCGGGCGGGTCGCCGAAGAGCTGATATTCGGCAAGGAAAAGGTCACATCCGGCGCCTCATCCGATATTGAACAGGCCACGCGCCTTGCCCGGATGATGGTCACAAAATGGGGCTATTCCGATGCCTTGGGTGTTGTGTCCTATGGTGAGAATCAGGACGAGGTGTTTCTGGGTCATTCGGTCTCGCGCACGCAAAACATTTCTGAAAAGACCGCGCGCACCATTGATAGTGAGGTACGCAGCCTGGTTCAGGGCGGGTTTACCGAGGCCAAGCGCATATTGACTGAGCGGCTTGGCGACCTCCACAGCCTAGCCAAGGCCCTGTTGGAGTATGAAACCTTGTCAGGCGACGAGATAGTCGGCGCGATCAAGGGCATTGCCCCGGTGCGGGACAAGCCAGAGGACAAGGCCCCGCCTGCGCCCTCGGTATCGGTTCCCTTAACCCCAAGCTCAGGCCCTGAACTGGCGTGAGGCGGCCAAGCCTTATGGGGGTGGTCAATGTCACCCCCGACAGCTTTTCCGATGGCGGACGGTTTTTGCCCGTGGATGCCGCCATTGCCCACGGCCTTGCCCTGATCGCTGAGGGCGCAGATCTGCTCGATATTGGCGGCGAAAGCACGCGGCCGGGCGCCGATGCGGTTTCGGTAGACGACGAGATCGCGCGTATTGTTCCGGTGATTACGGGCCTGCGCGCAGCGACCGATAGGCCGATCAGTATTGATACGCGCAAGGCCGCTGTGGCTGAGGCCGCGATAAAAGCCGGGGCCAGCCTTTGGAATGATGTGACCGCCTTGAGCGGCGATCCCGCCGCATTGGCCACCGCCGCGCGCCTCGGTGTGCCGGTGATCTTGATGCATATGCAAGGCGAGCCCCAGACCATGCAGGCCGATCCGCGCTATGGGGATGTGGTCGCCGAGGTCTGTGCCTATTTGGTTGAGCGGGCAAATCTTGCCATGGTCGCAGGCGTCGCGCGCGAGGCGATTAGCCTTGATCCTGGCATAGGCTTTGGCAAGACCCTGAACCATAATCTGACCCTTCTTGCGCATCTGGATGCCTTAAAGGCGCTAGGCTTTCCCGTGGTGCTTGGCGTTAGCCGCAAGCGCTTTATTCAAGGCCTCGACCCGTCCGCGACGGAACCCACCGACCGACTTGGCGGCTCGATCGCGGCCGCCCTGGCCGGGGCTAGGGCCGGTGTCGATGTGCTAAGGGTGCATGATGTGGGTCCAACCGCCCAGGCCCTAGCCGTCTGGCAGGCGATTGAAGCGGGGCGGGCTTAAGCCATGACGGGGCGGGTCCTAATCATTGCCGGGTCCGATAGCGGCGGCGGCGCAGGCATTCAGGCTGATATCAAGACGGTAACCGCGCTGGGCGGCTTTGCCATGACCGCGGTTACCGCCATTACGGTGCAAAACACGCTTGGCGTTACGGGCATTCATCCCATTCCGCTGGAGATTGTCACCGCCCAGGCCCGCTCTGTGCTGGACGATCTTGGCGCTGATACGATCAAGACCGGCATGCTTGGCACGGTCCAGATGGTCGAGACGGTCTGCGCCCTTTTGGATGGCTATGCGGCCATTCCGGCCATTATTGACCCGGTCATGATCGCCAAGGGCGGCCACCCGCTCCTGGAGGCCAGGGGCATAGCGGCGATCAGGGACCTGTTGGTACCAAGGGCGGCCCTGCTGACCCCCAATGCGCCCGAGGCCGCGGCCTTGACCGGCCTATCCGTTGAGACCCTGGATGATCTGCGCCGCGCCGGTGAGGCCTTGATGGCGCTGGGTGCTCGGGCGGTCTTGATGAAGGGCGGGCATTTGCAGGGCGATCTGGTCACGGACCTTTTGCTGACCCCAGACGGCGAAACCCTGCTGCAAGGTCCCCGCATTGATAGCCGCCACACCCATGGCACGGGCTGTACCCTAGCCTCAGCCTGCGCCACCGGCCTTGCCCAGGCCATGAGCCTGCCAGAGGCGGTCAGCCGCGCCCGCGCCTATGTCATCAAGGCCATAGAGACCGCCCCCGGCCTTGGCAGCGGGCACGGGCCGCTCAATCACGGCTGGCCGTTTGGGAGACTTGAGCCATGACCCAATCTAATCTTCGCCAATGGACCGTCGATGCCTTTGCGTCTGCGCCGTTTGCCGGCAATCCGGCCTGTGTGGTCGAGCCGTTAGAGGCCTGGCCGGAAGCGGGCTGGATGCAGGCCCTGGCCATGGAAAACAACCAGGCCGAGACCGCCTATATGTGCAAGACGGCGGACCCGGCGCGCTATGGCCTGCGCTGGTTTACACCGTCAATGGAAGCACCCCTGTGCGGTCACGCCACCTTGGCCAGCGCCCATATCCTTTTTACCCAGATTGCGCCTGAGCTGACCAAGGTCACGTTTGAGACCCTGTCTGGCGATCTGATCGTCGCGCGCGACGGCGCAGCCCTAAAGATGGATTTTCCCGCCCAGCCGCCGGTGCAGATAGCGGTGCCAGAGGGCCTCGGGGCCGCGCTTGGCGTCGCGGTGCAAGAGGTCTGGGCCGGCCCCTATTTGGTCGCCGTGGTCAAGTCTGAAGCCGAGGTGCGGGCGGCCAAGCCCGATCTTGCGGCCCTAGCCGGTCTTGGCCATGAGGCCAGCGGCGGGCCGGGCAATATTGCCATTGTTGCCCTGGCTGATCCGGGCCAGGCCCATGCCGTGGTCAGCCGCTTTTTTGCCCCAGGCTCTGGGATTCCTGAAGACCCGGCAACCGGATCGCTGCACTGCATTCTGGCCCCCCTCTATGCGCAAAAGCTGGGCCAGAACCGGATTCAGTTTCACCAGGCCTATCCGGGCCGGGGCGGAGATCTGGATTGTGAATGGGTTGGCAGCCGGGTCCTGCTGCGCGGTCAGGCTCAAACTGTGATTGAAAGCCGTCTTTGCTTGTAAAAACCCGGTGATTTTGCGCCGAATCTGCAATGCGCATTGCTTCAGGCTACGGTCAGGGTGTATCTGAATTTAATCTACCCGCCCGGCCGCAAGGTCGGGCGGAGTCGTTTCTGGGCGCAGTTTGCGACCAGGCTGCGCCATTTGAGGACCTAAAGCATGACCGACATCTTGATGCCCAAGGCGACCGCCGTCTGGTTGGTTGACAATACGTCCCTGACCTTTGAACAGATCGCGGCCTTTTGCGGTCTGCACCCGCTCGAGGTTAAGGGTATTGCCGATGGCGAGGTCGCGCGCGATATTCGTGGCGCTGATCCGATCGGCAATGGTCAATTGACGCGCGAAGAGCTGGACGCCGCCCAGGCCAATCCCGCCTATCGCCTGACCGCGCAAAAAAGCCGCCATGCCGAGCTTCTAAAGCCGACCAAGAAGGCCCCGCGCTATACACCGGTCTCGCGCCGGCAAGATCGCCCCGATGCGATCGCCTGGTTCTTGCGCAACCACCCTGAAGTCACCGATGCCCAGATCTGTAAGCTCCTAGGTACGACCAAATCGACGATTGACCAGGTGCGCGATCGCTCGCACTGGAACCATGCCAATATTAAGCCGGTCGATCCGGTCTCCTTGGGCCTGGTGGGTCAGTTGGAGCTGGATGCGGTGGTGCGCAAGGCGGCTGACAAGAAAAACAAGGATGATGCCAAGCGCGGTATTGTTTCAGAAGGCCCAAGCTTGATGCCGGCGTCTGAGACAGGCGTGCTTGCGGCCGAAGAGCCAGAGCCAAGGCCTGCCAAGTCCGTGCGGCTGGATGCCGTGTTCGAAGACTTTAACAATGAGGACTATTCCGAAGAGGACTAGGCTCCTGTTGTGCGGCGGTCATACCGCCGGTTTGTGATGAGGCATTGAAGCGGTGGGCGGCTGGGGCCATATGCGGGATATGATTAGTCCTGATCCCCAGCCGACCCACGCGCCTGACGATTCGCAGGCGGGCCAAACCGGCTCCGATGCCCTGCCGATCTGGAGCCTTGATGATCTTTATCTAGGCCGCGATGATCCCAGGATCGATCAGGATCTCGCCGCCGCGGCCCTAGCCAATAAGGCCTTGGTTGAGCTGAAGGGCACGTTTATTGCGGGCCGGGCTAATCCTCAGCGTTTGGCGCTCCTGATCCAGTCGGGCATGCGCCATTATGAAGAGGCGACGGACAAGCTCTGGGCGGTTGGCGCCTATGCGGGCTTGGCCGCCTCGACCGCCCGCGATGATCCCGAATGGGCTAGGTTTGAGGCCGATATCCGCTCTCGGGGCTTGGCGATCAGCGCCGAAAGCCTGTTCTATACCCTAGAACTCAACCAGCTTGAGGAATGGGAGATTGAAGCGGCCCTGCGCGCCGATCCGGCACTCGAGCGCTGGCGGCCTTGGCTTAGGCGCGTGCGCCTGTCGCGGCCCTTCGAGCTTAGCCCCGATCTTGAGCGCCTGTTTATTGATCGCGCGCCCGGCATTGCCAACTGGACCCGGCTTTTTGATGAGACCTTGACCCGGCTGCGCGCCCAGATTGGCCAAGACAGCCTGCCCCTGCCCGAGGCCTTAAACCGGCTGTCTGATCCAGACCCAGAGCAAAGACGTCTTGCGGCGGATGGCTTGGCGATTGCGCTAGAGGCCAATGAGTCAATTTTGGCGCTTTGCCTCAATACAATTGCGCTTGAAAAACAGGTGGAGGATCGCTGGCGCGGTCATGCTTTTGCCGCCGAGGCGCGGCACCTGGCCAATGATGTTGATCCGGCCGCCATTGCGGCCCTTGAGGCGGCGGTGGTGGAGGCTTATCCGCGCCTTGCCCATCGCTATTATGCCCTCAAGGCCAAGGTCATGGGCCAAGACACGCTCAATCACTGGGACCGCAATGCGCCGCTCGATCAGGGCCCGCCTCGGCGCTATGACTGGGACCAGGCCAAGGCCATGGTGCTGGAGGCCTTTGGCGACCTTTCCCCGGCCCTAGCCAATGGCGCGCGCCAGGTGTTTGACCAGCCTTGGATTGATGCGGCCCCGCGTCCGGGAAAGGCCTCGGGGGCCTATTCCCACCCGGTTACGGCCCGCCACCACCCCTATGTGTTTATGAATTATATGGGCGAGCGGCGCGATGTCCTGACCCTGGCCCATGAGCTTGGCCATGCTGTGCACCAGACGCTTGCGGCGCATAATGGCTCCTTGCTGGCCGATACGCCCCTAACCCTTGCCGAAACCGCCTCGATTTTTGGCGAGGGCCTGGTGTTTGACCGGCTTTTGGCAAGCGCGAGCGTGGCGGAAAAGCGCGGTCTCTTGGCCGGTAAGATCGAGGACGGTCTTAATACGGTGGTGCGCCAGATCGCGTTTCACCGGTTTGAAACCCGCTTTCACGAGGGGCGGCTCAAGGGGGAATTATCCCCGGCCCAGATTGGCACCCTATGGCTAGAGGTTATGGGCGAAAGCCTAGGCCCAGCCGTGACCCTGAACGAAGGCTATGCGCATTACTGGGCCTATGTCAGCCATTTTGCCCATGCGCCCTTCTATGTCTATGCCTATGCGTTTGGCGATCTGTTGGTTGGGGCCTTGATGCAAAAGCGGCGCGAAGACCCGCAAGGGTTTGCCCCGCTCTATGAGGCCCTGCTCGCCGCGGGCGGCACCATGACCTATATTGAAGCCTTGAAACCCTTTGGCCTTGATCCGCACGATAAGGCGTTCTGGCAACAGGGCTGTGCGCGGCTGGAAGGCCTGATTGATGCCTTTGAGGCCCTGGTCTAGGGCAGAACGGAATACCTCGCTTGGCCAAGGATCCTGAACGCGATCGCCCCTCCGGACGCCTTGGCCGCTTTGCCAAGGTGGGGCTTGGCCTGTCGGGTGCGGCGGCGACCTATGGCACCAATCTGGTGTTTGGCGGCCAAGAGGCGGACATACGCAATGCCAAGGCCCTGCGCGCGGCCCTGGGCCAAATGAAAGGGCCCCTAATGAAGGCGGCCCAGATGTTGGCCACAGTGCCCGATCTGTTGCCGCCGGAATTTGCCAAGGAATTGGCCGAGCTTCAGACCAATGCCCCGGCCATGGGCTGGCCCTTTGTACGTAGGCGCATGGCCGCTGAACTTGGCCCCGATTGGCTGGCCCGGTTTGCGCAGTTTACGCCCGAGGCCGCCGCCGCCGCCTCATTTGGTCAGGTGCACCAGGCTACAGGCCTGAACGGCGCCAGACTGGCGGTTAAGCTGCAATATCCGGACATGCAAAGCGCAGTCGAAAGCGATCTTGGCCAGCTGCGTGCCTTATTTGCCCTGTTCCGCCGCATCGATAGCTCAATCGACCCCAGCCAGATGGCTGACGAGATTGCCGAACGCCTGCGTGAAGAGCTCGATTATGGCCGCGAGGCAGGGCATATGGCGCTCTATGGCCAGTTCTTTGCCGGCCACCCCGGTATTGTTGTGCCGCAATCTGTACCAGACCTATCGACCCATAGGCTCCTGACCATGGACTGGTTGGAGGGACAGGGCCTCTTGACCTTTAAGTCAGCGCCCTTGGAGACGCGAAACCGGATTGCCAGTCTCTTATTCGAGGCCTGGTGGTCGCCCATGACCCATATTGGCGTCATTCATGGCGATCCGCATCTGGGCAATTATACCCTCACCCCCGATGCCGAGCGGCTGAACCTTTTGGATTTTGGCTGCGTGCGCATTTTTCCGCCAAAATTTGTCGCGGGCGTCGTGCGGCTCTATCGCGCGCTTCTGTCTGAGGACCGGCTGGAGCAAAGGGCGGCCTATGAAAGCTGGGGGTTTGCCAATCTGAATGATGACCTGATCGATGTCTTAAATGTCTGGGCGCGGTTTATTTACGGGCCCCTGCTCGATGATCGGGTCCGAACCGTGGCCGATGGGGTGGCCCCTGGCGATTATGGCCGGGCCGAGGCGTTCAAGGTCAGGCAGGCGCTTAAAGAAAAAGGCCCCATCACCATACCGCGCGAATTTGTGTTTATGGACCGCGCCGCAATCGGGCTGGGCTCTGCCTTTTTGCATCTCGGTGCCAGCCTCAACTGGCGGGCCCTGTTTGAGGCCTCGCTCGAGGGCTTTGACGAGGCGGTCTTAGCGCAGCGGCAAGCTGAGGCGCTGAAGGCCGCTGGCCTGGCCTGATTTTCGCTCCTGACCTTGGGGAAGCCTTGCCTTTTCAACGGCTCTGGTTACTCAAGGGGTCTGCGCAGCGGAGGCGCGGTCCATGTCCGACGAACTCACACCCAGCCAAAGCCATGTCATTCCCGAGGGCTATAGCCTGCTGAATTGGCACCGGGGCTTTGGCCGCCAGATCGGGCCGCTCTATGAGCATAATGGACCCACCGAATATCGCCGCGCCTTTCTGGTCGAGGAGCACCATACCAATGGCATGATGAATGCGCATGGCGGCATGATCATGACCTTTGCCGACATGGCCTGGGGCCATGCCGTCTCAACGAGCGATTCGCTTTGGTGGGTGACGGTGCGCATGACCTGCGATTTTCTGTCCAGCGCCAGGCTTGGTGAATGGGTGGAAGGCTCTGGCGAGGTGGTGTTACAGCAGGATGATCTTTACACCGTGCGCGGCCGCATCTGGTGCGGCGACCGCACCATCATGACCGGCACGGGCATATTCAAGGTCATTGAACAAAGACCAATCGCGGCCCGACCTTCCCTAAATAAGGTTTCAAATCATGGCGGATGATCCACGCATTGCCCAATTGGCAGCCATGCCTGAATCCGTTCGTGCGCCCTTAGCCGCCTTTGCCGGGGCCAAACCCCCCGCGCCCACCTGGTTTGATGCAGCCCTAGCCGATCGGCCTGAACGGCGGATGATCCTGGTTGAGGGCGCTAATATTGAGCTCCTGACCTGGGGCGAGATTGGCAAGCCGGGCCTCTTATTGCTGCATGGCAATGGCGCGCATGCCGATTGGTGGAGCTTTATTGCCCCCATGCTGGCCAAGGATTATCGGGTGGCAGCCATGTCTTGGTCAGGCATGGGCGGGTCGGACTGGCGCCAGACCTATACGGGCGCCATGTTTGCGCAAGAAATCTTTGCGGCCATGGCGGCGGCTGAGCTAGAGGCTGACGGCCAAAAGCCGATCGTGATAGGCCATTCATTTGGCGGTTTTCCGCTCATGTATTGTGCGGCCAGGCATCCCGAGCGATTGCGCGCGGCCATATTGCTGGATTCCAGCGTTCAGCCGCCCGATAAGCGCTGGAAGGGCCCGCCGCCGCGCGGTCCGGCCAACCGGGTCTATGCCAGCCTCGAAGAGGCGCTGGGCCGGTTTCGTCTGGCCCCGCCACAGGGCTGCGAAAACCTCTATATTGCCGATTATATTGCCCGCACCTCGCTCAAGCCCGCACCACTTGAAGACGGCTCGGGCCAGGGCTGGACCTGGAAGTTCGACCCCCAGATGTGGGGCAAGTTTGCCATGGAAGACCTAGGCGGCCTGCTCAAGGACATGACCTGTCCTGTCGCCCTGATGTGGGGTGAGCGTTCTGGCCTGATGGGCGAAGAAACCTTGGCCTATATGCTCAGCCAGGTGCCGCCCGCGACCCGATTAGTGGCCATCCCCGATGCCGATCATCATGTCATGATCGACCAGCCACTGGCCTTTATCGGGGCCGTGCGCGGCCTGCTCGCGGCTTGGGAAATCTGATCGCGTCATTCTGGCGCTGGCCTGATCGTCCAAGGCCGCTTGAGGCGGCGCGGACAATGGTATATCTGGCTTTTGAAACCACCTTGCCTTGATTGAGAGATGTCCCATGGCCAAGTCGCCCTCAAGTTCTGACTATCACCGCGGTGATATGGATATTCATGAGCAGGCCTCGACCTTTCACGCCTTTATGGGCCTGACCAAGTGGGGCTGTCTGGCTCTGGCGGCCGGGCTATTTGCGCTGGTGATCTGGTTTTGCACCCCCATGGGCTTTGTCCCGGGCCTAGTCGCGGGCCTGGTGACCACGGTGGCTGGGATTGTAATGCTGCGCGAAAAGCCCGGCGCGCACTAGGCCGGTTTTCGATTTTTCGGGCCCGGTTGCGCCCGGCTCATCCATTATAATTCCTTGCTGGCGGATCTAGGCTGGACAAGGGACGCGCTCCTTCCCTAAGGTTCTGGCCGGTTGTTCACACCTGCTGGGGGAGACGCAATGGCTGCGACCATAGCTGTCACGAAAGAAACACGGTTTGGGGAAACCCGCATTGCCGCGACCCCAGAAACCGTCAAAAAGCTAATCGCTCTTGGCTATGCCGTCACGGTTGAGGCCGGTGCCGGGCTTTCTGCCTCCATACCCGATGCTGATTTTGAAGCGGCGGGCGCAAGCCTGGCCAAGACGGCCGACCAGGCCCTGACCAATGCTGATATTGTGCTAAAAGTGCGCGGGCCAAGCCCAGCCGAGATGAAGGCCTTGAAGTCCGGGGCCATCGTCATTGCCCTGATGAATGCCTATAATGATGCGGACATGTTGGGGGCTATGGCCGCCAAGGGCGTGACCGGTTTTGCCATGGAATTTGTGCCACGCATTACCCGGGCGCAGGTGATGGATGCCCTGTCGTCCCAGGCCAATCTGGCCGGCTATCGCGCTGTGATCGAGGGCGCTGAGGCCTATGGCCGGGTCCTGCCCATGATGATGACGGCCGCAGGCACGGTTGCAGCGGCCAAGGTGTTTATTATGGGCGTTGGCGTTGCCGGGCTTCAGGCGATTGCCACAGCGCGGCGTCTGGGGGCCGTGGTGACGGCTACGGATGTGCGGCCCGCCACGAAGGAACAGGTTGAAAGCTTGGGCGCCAAGTTCTTGGCGGTCGAGGATGAAGAGTTCAAAAATGCCCAGACCGCTGGCGGCTATGCCAAGGAAATGAGCGCCGAATATCAGGCCAAGCAGGCGGCCCTGGTCTCAACCCATATTGCCAAGCAAGACATTGTTATCACCACGGCCCTGATCCCTGGCCGTCCGGCACCAAAACTGGTGAGTGCTGAGCAGGTGGCCTCGATGAAGCCTGGCTCTATCCTGGTGGATCTGGCGATTGAGCAAGGCGGCAATGTGGTCGGCGCTGAACTCGACAAGACTGTGGTCACAAACAATGGCGCAAAAATCCTTGGTCTGTCCAATTTGCCGGGCCGGATCGCGGCCGATGCCAGTGCGCTTTATGCCCGCAACCTGTTTGCATTTGTTGGCCTGCTGGGCTTGAGCGACGGCGTGGTTAAGCCTGACCTTGAGGATGAGATCCTAAAAGCCGCCGCCCTGACCCATGCCGGGGCGATTGTGCACCCGGCCTTTAAGCCCCAATAGACGGAAGCCAACCTATGGAATCCCATGCCGAGCGATGGTTTGCTGCCTGGAACGCCCGTGATGCGGACGCGATTATTGATCTTTATGCAGACGATGTAACTTTTCACTCGCCGTTTGTGACGCGCCTTGGCCTGGCCGAAGATGGCGAATTGCACGGCAAGTCCGCCTTTGATGCCTATGTTCGCATGGCCCTGCCGCGGGTGCGCAATCTCAAATTTGAACCCATTGGTGCCTGTGAAGGGATTGCCGATCACACCCTGGTCTATCGCAATCAGTCTGGGCACATTGTCGCTGAGCGCCATGAGTATGACGCCGATGGCCTGATCCGGTTTGCCAGCGCTGCCTATTCAACATCTCCCCTTAAAAGGACCTGACCCGCCATGGACGCTGTTGATCCCACTGTGTATCGCCTAGCCATTTTCGTGCTGGCGATTTTTGTTGGCTATTATGTGGTCTGGAGCGTGACGCCGGCCCTGCATACCCCCTTGATGGCGGTGACCAATGCGATTTCCAGCGTCATTATTGTCGGGGCCCTGCTGGCGGCGGCGGCGCACGGCGCGCCGGGCGCCGAAGTGGCCGGATCGGTCTGGATCTCCAAGGGGGCGGGTGCTGTGGCGGCGGCCTTGGCGGCGGTCAATATTTTTGGCGGCTTCTTGGTCACTCAGCGCATGCTGGCCATGTATAAAAAGAAGGACAAGGCGAAATGACCGGCGGCTGGGGACAGTTACTGCTGCTATCGGGACTGCCCTTGCTCTTGATCGCGGTGGCGGCGGCGGGTTCTTTCTTAACGCCCAAGGTCAAGGCCTGGATCGAGCGGTTTGTGTTTAGGCCGGGCCTTTGGATTGTGCTGATCGGCTATCTTGTTTTTAGCCTGGTGGGCCGCGACCAGATCGGCATGATCGTGGCGGCTAGCCTTCTGGGTCTGCGTGTTGCGGCCCTTGTCTGGGCCCGTTATGGCCGCGGCTTTTGGGCAGCACGAGCGTCTAAACCTTTAGCGGATCAAGTTTCTGGAACGGGGATTGTCCCATGAACGCCAATATTGCTGCCATTGCCTATATTGTCTCGGGCGTCCTGTTCATCCTGGCCCTGCGCGGCCTGTCCAGTCCGGTCACGTCTCGGCGGGGCAATAATCTGGGCATGGTCGGCATGGCCATTGCCGTGGGTGTCACGCTATTAACCCTGCTTGGCCAAGGCCTGCTCGATAAGGTGACGCTTGGGCTTATTCTCGGTGGGGTCGCGGTTGGCGGTATAATTGGGGCTGTGATTGCCCGGCGCGTCGCCATGACCTCCATGCCGCAACTGGTTGCCGCCTTCCACAGCCTAGTGGGCCTTGCCGCCTGTCTGGTGGCGGTCGCCGCCATCTATACCCCGGCGGCCTATGGCATATTGGGCGAGGACGGCCGGGTGCATACCCAGTCCCTAATCGAGCTGGCCGTGGGCCTAGCCATTGGCGCCATTACCTTTACCGGCTCTGTGATCGCCTTTGCCAAGCTGAATGGCAATATGAGCGGGGCCTCCATCCTTCTGCCCGCCCGCCACCTGATCAATATCTTGTTGGGCCTGGCCATTATCGCCCTGGTGGTGGTACTGGTCTTGAGCGGTGGTCAGGCGATCTGGGCGTTTTGGGGCATTTTTGCCCTGGCCCTGGTGATTGGTATTACCCTGATTATCCCGATTGGCGGCGCAGACATGCCCGTCGTGGTGTCCATGCTCAATTCCTATTCGGGCTGGGCGGCGGCGGCCTTGGGCTTTACGCTTGAAAACACCACCTTGATCATTACCGGGGCCTTGGTCGGGTCGTCGGGCGCTATTTTGTCCTACATTATGTGTAAGGGCATGAATCGCAGCTTTATCTCGGTCATTCTCGGCGGGTTCGGTGCCGATATTGCCGCTGGTCCCGCAGGCGCGGCCGAAACCCGGCCGGTCAAGCAGGGCTCGGCCGATGATGCGGCCTTCATCATGAAAAATGCCTCCAAGGTGATTATCGTCCCCGGCTATGGCATGGCCGTCAGCCAGGCCCAGCATGCCTTGCGCGAAATGGCCGACAAGCTGAAAGAAGAAGGCGTCGAGGTCAAATACGCCATTCACCCTGTGGCGGGGCGTATGCCCGGCCACATGAATGTGCTGCTGGCCGAGGCTAATGTGCCCTATGACGAGGTGTTTGAGCTGGAAGACATTAATAGCGAGTTCTCCACCGCCGATGTCGCCTTTGTCATTGGTGCCAATGACGTGACCAATCCAGCCGCCAAGACGGATCCGACCAGTGCGATTTTCGGCATGCCGATCTTGGATGTTGAAAAGGCGCGCACCGTCTTGTTCGTCAAGCGCGGCATGAGTTCGGGTTATGCGGGGGTCGAGAATGAGCTCTTCTTCCGCGATAATACCATGATGCTATTTGGCGATGCCAAAAAGATGGTTGAGGGTATCGTTAAGGGGCTATGAGGCCGGCTTGGTGTCAATCACAATCTTGAGGGGCATTTAGCGGTCTATTAAGCCTGATATTATAGGCAGGTCTGGCTCTGGCGCGTTTGGGACGTGGCCAGGGTGATCAGGTCAAGACACTATGGCATCACGATCGACCGCAAAACGCGCCCGCCCCGGTGCTGTATCCTCCAAGGCCGCGGCGGGGGGCTTGTCGCCCTTGGCCGGGCTTGTTCTGTGCAGCTTTTTACTCACTGCAATTGGCGCGGCTATCCTCCAGGTGCGCGGTGATCCCTTTGCCGGTGCGCCGAGGGTCCAGGCCCCCTTATTGACGCCGCAATCCCCGCCCGCGCCACAAGGTTGGGCCGAGGCCCTAAAAGCGGCCAATCCAGAGGCCGGGCGAACCGTGATGGAGCCTGTGACCGTGTTTGGCGGTGCCGCCCAAGGTGAGGTCAGTGACGGCAAGTCCGAGGCGCTAATGGTCGCACCTAGCCTTGCGCCGCCTGCAAACTTGCACGGCCAAACCATGTTGGTGCCAGCCCCCATTTCGGGCCTTTATAGCCCCGGCCCCGACGGTCCCTTGCCGGTGATTGCCAAGGATGGCCGCACCAGTGCCAGCGCCTATGCTCGCCCGTTTAGCGCCAATGGCAAGCCCAAGATCGCCCTGATCATTGGTCGCCTTGGCCAAAATGCCAGCCTGACCCGCCAAGCGATCGAGTCCCTGCCGGGTGAGGTGACCCTATCCTTTGTGCCCTATGCTTCAGGCCTGCAGGGCTGGATTGATCTGGCCCGCCAGCATGGCCATGAAGTGCTGATCGAGGTGCCGATGGAGCCTCTGGACTATCCGGCCAATGATCCTGGCCCCTATACCCTCTTGGCCGCGGCCCCTGCTAAGGATACGGTCGCGCGCCTAGACTGGATCTTATCGCGGGCAACGGGGTATTTTGGTGTGAGCAATGCTTTTGGGTCCAGATTCGTCAATGCCCAGGCGCCCATGGAGACGGTCTTGAGCAGTCTGCGCAAAAGGGGCCTGGCCTTTATTGATGACGGCTCGGCCATGGCCAGTCAGGGCGGGTTGATGCGCGCCTCAGCCGACCAGGTGCTGGATGACCAAAGCCTGTCACCCGACGCGATTGGCGCCCAATTCCTAGCCCTAGAACAAGCCGCCAAACGTCAGGGTCAGGCGCTTGGCAAGGGCTCGGCCTATCCGGTTACGGTCGCTCAGGCGCGGCAATGGATTGGCGGGCTGGAGCGGCGCGGTTTTCAGCTGGCCCCGGCCTCTGCCCTTGCCAGTCAGCGCTAGGCCATGACGCAAGCTGTTTACCGGCCTTGTGTCGGCATTATCGTGTTTAATGCGGCGGGCCAGGTTTGGCTCGGTCAAAGAGCGGGCGCGCCTTCGCCGCATAATTGGCAGTTCCCGCAAGGCGGCATTGATGAGGGCGAAGATGCCCTAACGGCTTCGCGGCGCGAGCTTGAGGAAGAAACCGGCATTCGGTCTGTGACGCTTTTGGGCCAGACGCCGGACTGGATCCATTATGACTTTCCGCCGCAAGTGATCGAATCTGGCGGTGCGCGCGGCTTTCGCGGCCAAAAACAGCTGTGGTTTGCATATCGGTTTTTGGGCACGGATGACGAAATCGATCTGGCCGCACATCATCAGGTCGAGTTTGACGCCTGGCGTTGGGTGGATATTCAAGAGGCGCTCGAGGCGGTCGTGCCGTTCAAGCGCTCAGTTTATGAACAGGTGGCCAAGGCGTTTGCACCGCTTGTCTCAAACGGACCCACGGGCCCAAGTCGCTGAAAAGGTTTAGCTTGACGCAGGGACACAACTGGCCGACGCATGAACTCGCCCAAGGCTTGGCCTAGCGCGTCAGGGCGTGCTTGGGGGCAAGAAGGACAGTTTATTGACACCCATTATTATGGTGCACGGCGCGTTTTGCGGCGGTTGGACATTTGATCAGTTTCGCGCGCCGTTTGAGGCGCGTGGCCATGTCTGTCTGACGCCCGACCTGCGCGGACACGCGGCGGGCGGTCGCCCTGCCGGCGCGTCTATGAGCCATTATGCGGATGATATTGCCGAACTGATCCGCAGCGCGCCGCGCCCGCCGGTCCTGATCGGCCATTCGCTCGGCGGTCTGGTCGCCCAGATGGCCGCAGCCCGCGCGCCTGTGGCCGGATTGATCCTTCTGGCCCCCTCAGCGCCCTGGGGCATTCAGGGCGGCACAATGGAAGAAGCCATTAGTGCGGTGAGCCTCTATGCCCTGGGGCCGTTCTGGAGCCTGGCCGTGGCCCCGGACTATGGCCTGGCCAAACAGTATAGCCTCAATCGTATGGAAAGTGAGGCGCGCCGCGCCATCTATGACCGCATGGTGCCTGAAAGCGGCCGTGCCTTGTGGGAGACCCTAAACTGGTGGCTAGACCCGTTTATGACCACCCAGGTCGCCGCCTATCGGATCAAGGCTCCGGTCTTAGGCGTCGCCGGCGGCCAAGACCAGATCCATCCCCCAGCTACGGTCAAGCAGACGGCCGCGCGTCTGTCGGGCGAGGTCAAGGTGTTTGAGGATATGAGCCATTGGTTGCCCGGCGAGCCGGGGTACCAAGACGTCGCTGCCGCCTGTCTGGACTGGATAGCGGCCAAGGGCCTTTAGAGACCGACCGTAAACTCAGCCTCAGTCTTGGCGGCGATCTCGTCTAGGCTAATGCCGGTTGCCAGCGCCGTCAGACGCATGCTTGCGGCCTTGGCGTCGATCTCAAACACACCCAGATCGGTGATCACCAGATCGACCACGCCAGCGCCCGTCAGGGGCAGATTGCAGGCCTTGAGCACTTTTGGCGCGCCGGATTTTTCGCAGTGATCCATGACCACCACGACGCGGCGCACACCGGCGACCAGATCCATGGCCCCGCCCATGCCCTTGACCATCTTGCCTGGCACCATCCAATTGGCCAGATCGCCGTTCTGGGCGACCTGCATGCCGCCGAGAATGGACAGATTGATATGGCCGCCGCGGATCATGGCAAAACTGTCTGATGACGAAAAATAAGACGACTGGGCCAGTTCCGTAATGGTCTGTTTGCCGGCATTGATCAGGTCGGCATCGGCCTCGCCCTCGAACGGAAACGGCCCCATGCCAAGCATGCCGTTCTCGCTCTGCAGGGTTACGCTTATGCCGTCGGGGATGTAATTGGCCACCAAGGTTGGGATGCCAATGCCCAGATTGACATAAAAGCCGTCTTGCAATTCCAGCGCCGCCCGAGCGGCCATGTCTTCGCGGGTCCAGGCCAATTAGAGCGCTCCTTCGGCTACAGGCCTTGGCTGGGTGGTGACTCGCTCAATCCGCTTTTCATAGACGGCCCCAACCAATATGCGGTCAATATAGATGCCGGGCGTATGGATCTGATCCGGATCGATCTGTCCGGGCTCAACCAGGCGCTCGACCTCGGCGATGCAGGCCTTACCGGCCGTGGCCATCATGGGGTTAAAATTACGCGCCGTCTTGCGATAGACCAGATTGCCCTCGGTATCGCCCTTCCAGGCCTTGATGATGGACAGATCGGCGGTCAGGCCGCGCTCCATAACATAGGCCTCGCCGTCAAAGTCTCGCACCTCCTTGCCTTCAGCCACCAAGGTGCCGACCCCGGTCTTGGTGAAAAAGGCTGGAATGCCCGCGCCGCCCGCGCGAATCCGCTCGGCCAATGTGCCTTGCGGGTTAAACTCAAGCTCCAGCGCGCCGGACAGATAGAGGTGCTCAAACAGCTTGTTTTCGCCGACATAGGAGCTGATCATCTTCTTGATCTGGCCGTTTTCAAGCAGGAGCCCAAGCCCAAACCCGTCAATGCCGCAATTATTGGAGATGACGGTTAAGTCCTTAACGCCTGCCAGCCGCATGGCCGCGATCAGGTTTTCGGGAATGCCGCAAAGGCCAAACCCTCCAGCCATGACCGTCATGCCATCAAACAACAGACCCGCCAGGGCCTCATTGGCGCTCGACTGCACTTTCTTGGCCATGAAAGCTCCTTGATCAGATTGGGCTCGGGGCCTGACCCAAGGGCAGGCTCGCCTCTTGCGGGTGATAGACCAATAGCGGTCGCACTTCCACTCTTGGGCGGCATAATTTATGGCAAGATGTTGATCTGTTCGGAGCCCGTCATGACCCAGCCCAAGTCTGCCTCAAAAGCGGTCATCGAACCGGTTTCACTAGGGCTCTATGATGCCGATCTGGCCGGGTTTTCAGCCGCGATTGGCGCGTCTTTTGCCCGCTATGGCTTTGCCGTGGTCGCCGATCATGATCTGGAGCGTGACCTGGTCGAGGGGGCGGTGGCCAGAACCAAGGCCTTTTTTGCCCTGCCAGAGGCGGTTAAGCGCAAATATCACCAGGCCGGAGGCGGCGGCGCGCGCGGCTATACCCCGTTTGGCATTGAGACGGCCAAGGGCGCGGATCATTTTGACCTCAAAGAGTTCTGGCATATGGGCCGCGACTTGGCCGAAGGTCACCCCTATGGCGCCCATATGCCGCCCAATGTCTGGCCCGCTGAAATTGAAGGATTTGAGGCCTATGTTGGTGGGCTCTATCGCGCCCTTGATCAACTGGGCCTTAAAATCTTGCGCGCCATTGCCCTTAATCTTGGCCTGCCGTTGACTTTTTTTGATGAGAAGGTTGCCTTGGGCAATAGCGTGCTGCGGCTCTTGCACTATCCGCCGGTTCCAGCGGAGGCCACAGGCGTGCGGGCCGGGGCGCATGAGGACATTAATGTCATTACGCTGTTGCTGGGGGCAGAAGAGGCGGGGCTAGAAGTGCTCGACCGCGATGGTGCGTGGTTGCCGATCCAGCCGCCGCCGGGGGCTGTGGTCTGCAATATTGGCGACATGTTGCAGCGCCTGACCAATCATGTCCTGCCCTCAACCACCCACCGCGTGGTCAATCCCCCGCCCGAGCGGCGCGGTCATGCCCGCTATTCAACCCCGTTCTTCTTGCATTTCGCGCCAGATTATAAAATCGAGACCCTGGCCAGCTGTGTCAGCGCCGAAAATCCCGCCCGCTATGACCCGATCACGGCGCAGGACTTTTTGATGCAGCGTCTGGCCGAGATCAAATTGGCCTAAACGAAAAAGCCCTCCCCCGTCGCTGGGGAAGGGCCAAATCATCTACCAGCCGCAGACCTCACCCTTGTTCTGCTCGGTGAGCCAGGCATCCAGCGGTTTGAAATAGTCGGTCAGGGCGCTGGCATCGGTCTGGCGCTGGCCGGTAAAGGCTTCCAGCGCATCCGGCCAGGGCTTGGACTGGCCCATTTCCAGCATGGTATTGAATTTTTTGCCGATCTTTTCATTGCCATAGATGGAGCAGCGATGCAGCGGCCCGGTCCAGCCCGCCTGCTGGCAGGCGGCGCGGTGGAACTGGAACTGATAAATCCGCGCCAAGAAATAGCGCATATAGGGCGTATTGCCGGGCACATGATACTTGGCCCCCGGATCAAAGGCATTGGCAGGCCGGGCGCTCGGCGGCGTCAGGCCTTGATACTGTTTCACGAGCGCCCACCAGGCGTCATTATATTGATCGGGCTGAATCTCGCCGGAAAACACCTGCCAGCGCCATTTATCGACCAGGAGGCCAAACGGCAGGAAGGCAATCTTGTCCATCGCGGTCTTGAGCAGGAAGGGAATATCCTCCTCATCGCCCGGCACAGTATCGATTAGGCCAATCTGTTTGAGATAGGTGGGGGTCAAGGCCGAGAGGGCAGCAAAATCGCCAATCGCTTCATGGAAGCCGTCATTGGCCCCGCTCTTGAACAAGAAGGGCTGATCCTGATAGGCGCGCTGGTAGTAATTATGGCCCAGCTCATGATGGATGGTGACAAAGTCCTCGGCCCCGACTTGTGTGCACATCTTGATGCGGATGTCGGAGCGGTCATCCAGATCCCAGGCCGAGGCATGGCAGACCACTTCGCGGTCGCGCGGCCGGGTGATCTGTGAGCGCTCCCAAAAGGTCTGGGGCAGGGGGGGCATTCCGATCGAGGAATAGAAGCCTTCGCCGGTCTTGACCATCTTGATCGGGTCATAGCCATGGCTGACCAAGAGGTGATCCAGATTATAGCTTGAGGCCTGGGTCTTGGGCGCGACCACATCATAAATATGGCCCCATTCCTGAGCCCACATATTGCCCAAGAGATCGGCCCGGATCGGGCCGGTGCGTGGCTGGATCAGGTCGCCATATTTCTCGTTCAGGCGCGCCCGCACATAGCAGTGCAGGTTCTTGTAAAACGGCTGAACCTGGGTCCAGAGCCGGTCGGTCTCCTTGGCAAACGCGTCCGGGTTCATGTCATAGCCGCTGCGCCAGAGCGCGCCGGTATCCTTATAGCCGAGGCTGCGCGAGCCCTCATTGGCCATGGAAATCAGCTCGGCATAGTCCTTGCGCATGGGCGGCGAAATGGTGCGCCAGCCCTCCCAGACCGCCTTGGTCACGGCCGGGTCGCGCGAGGTGGCCAATATGTCCTCGGCATCGTTCAGGGTCAGGGTCTTGCCATTATAGCTGAACTTGCCGGTCGAATAGGTGGAGTCCAGCCGCGAGGCTATGGTGGCCAAGGCATCGGCGGCGCCCGCACGGTCTGGCGCGGGCAGAACAAGCGAGCGCTTAAGCAGGTCCAGCTTGCGCCGGGTCACGGCATCGACCTTGACGCTATTATAGCGCGCCGCCTGTTTGGCTAGGCGCGTGGCCATTTCGTTTTGCTCGGCCCCGGCCTTGGCCTCCAGCCATTGGGTGTCTTCGGTAATATAGGTGGCGCGGACCCAAGAGGCCTTGGCCGCATAGATATTGGCCTTGGCCAGATCGGCTTCGGCCTTGGTGATAAAGGCCTTGGCCTCAGCCGGTGTCGGTGCAGCCCTGGTCGCGGCCTGGGCACTGAGGCCGCAGCTTGCCAGGGCAAGCGAGGCCAGGCTGGTCATTAGGAGCGGTTTCATGGTTTCACCTTGGGTTCAACTCGGATTGTGGTGATGGAAGCCTTGGGCATGGCCTTGGTCAAGTCCGGTCTAGTGGTTTTGATCTTTGCCCTATAGTCTGTTTTGCTAGAAACCAGACAAACGGGATCTTTTGCCCAGGGGCGCCAATGACCGAATTCAATCCAGCGGCCAATCCAAGCAGCGAGCATGAAAACGCATCGCGTCCGACTCAGTCCAAATATTGCCCAGGCTGCGGCGTAGTCTTGCACAAGGACGCACCGCAGTGCCCGCAATGCGGCCTGCCTCAGCCGGACATGGTCGCCAAGGCGGCCGGGACCAAGAGCCGAGTGATCGCGATTGTGCTTGCTCTCCTGGTTGGCTCGATCGGCGTGCACAAGTTTTATCTTGGCCGTATTGGCATGGGCATATTGTATCTGGTGTTCTGCTGGACCTTTATCCCGGCCATTATCGCCTTTGTTGAGGCAATCATTTATGTGACCATGACCGACGAGGCCTTCACCAAAAAATACGGCTAGGGGCCTAGAGCACGCAGGTCGCCAAGCCGTCCTCACGCACCGTGCCCATGGCCCCGCCAATGCGACGGCTGCGCTTTTGCACATAGGGGCCAGGCTTGGCGGCGCGCCATTTGAGCGGGCTAGGCAGGATGGCGGTCAGGCGCGAGGCCTCGAGCTGGGTGAGATTGGCCGCGCTCTTGTGGAAATAGTGCTGCGCGGCGGCTTCTGCGCCATACAGACCCGGGCCCCATTCGACGACATTCAGATAGACCTCCATAATCCGGTGCTTGCCCCAGCCCGCCTCGATCAGGATGGTGAAATAGGCCTCCAGCCCCTTGCGCACATAAGACCGTGCAGGCCAAAGAAACACATTCTTGGCAGTCTGTTGGCTGATGGTCGAGCCGCCGCGAATCTTGCCGGGCCTGCGCTCATTATGGGCCATGGCCTTTTCTAGGGCATTGAAGTCAAAACCGTGATGCTCGCAAAACCGGGCATCCTCGCCTGCGATCGCGGCCTGGGCCAAGGCCGGTGAAATCTTGCGCAAGGGCCGCCAGCGATAGTCCAGCCCCTTACCCTCAAGACTGCGCTGGATCATCAGTATGGTGATGGGCGGCGGCACAAATCGGTAGATCAGGGTCAGGCTGACTGGAATGACCAGGCCGACCATGACAAGGGCGAGAATGATCTTGCGCAGCCATTGGGGTCTTGGCTTGGTGAGGGGCTTGGTGAGGGGCTTGGCCGTCGGCCTTCCCCGCGTACGCGGTTTTGCCCTTGATTTACCAACCATAGATTACCCCCTTGCCTTGACCCTTGGGCATGATGCTAACCACATGGCTTGTCCTTGTCGCCCCCGTGCATTGGAGAATTGACCATGAATGTGAGCCAAGCGGTTGAAACCCGGATCTCGGTCCGCGCCTTCAAGTCTGATCCGGTCGCCGCGACCCTGGTCCGTGAGATCTTGGACAAGGCGAGACGCTCGCCCTCGGGCGGGAACTTGCAGCCCTGGCGGGTCTATGCCCTCGCTGGCGATGAATTGGCTAGGTTCCTGGCCCTGATTGCCGAGCGCCAAGCCGCCAATCCGGCCGGTGAGCCGCCGGAATATGATGTCTATCCGGCTGATCTTTGGGATCCGTATCGCACCCGCCGGTTTGAATGCGGCGAAGACCTTTATGCGACGATCGGCATTGAGCGGGAAAACAAGCTGGGCCGTCTGATGCAGATGGCCAAGAATTACCAGTTCTTTGGCGCGCCAGTTGGGCTGTTTTTTTGCATCGACCGCAAGATGGGCGCGCCGCAATGGTCCGATCTTGGCATGTATATGCAGACCGTCATGCTCTTGGCCACTGAGGCGGGTCTGGATACCTGCGCGCAGGAAGCCTGGGTGCGCTGGGGCCAGACCATTGGTGAGTTTTTGAATTTTCCCGAAGAGATGATGCTGTTTTCGGGCATGGCCCTGGGCTATCGCGACGCGGCCGCCCCGATCAATGCCCTGCGCACCCGCCGCGACCCGCTCGAGGTCGTGGCAGAATTTCGCGGCTTTGACCTCTAGTCAGGGATAAAGGTGGGGCACAGCCAATGTGCCCGCCTGCCCATCCTCATCGCCCCAGGCAATCGCGTCGGCGCGGGGCGAGACATCTAGGGCGGTAATAGCCGCGCCTTTTTCGGCCTTTAGCGTCACGGTCTTTTGCGAGCGCAAGTCACAGACCCAGATGCGGCCATCCTCCAGACCTGCGGCCAGGACACTCTGGTCCGGTGCGGCGGCAATGCGGGCAACGAGGCTGGTCTCATCATAGGCGATCTCGGCGGCCTCCTTGCCCATTGGCCCGCCTGAGCCGACAAACGGCCAGACAATGGCGCCATTGGCCCCAGATGTGGCCAGAACCATGCCCTTGCCCAAAAAGGCCAGGCTCTTGATCTTGGCCGGATAGCCGCCCATGCGCATATCCTTGGCATCGGCCAGTCGCCAGCCATGCAACTGGTTTTCCTGCATGGCGGTGACCACGAACTTGCCCTCTGGGCTAAAGACAATGCCGACATGGCTGCCCGCCCATTTCAGGATCTGGGGCTTTTGTTCGGCAATCTTGGCATACCAAAGCGCCGCCCCATTATAGGTGGCGCAGGCCAGCCTGCGGCCCTTGGCATCAAACGCCACGCCCGCAACCGAACGCTCATGGCCAAACCGGCGGTGAAAGCTGGGGTCTTGGCTATCGAGCACATGCAGGTCCTTTCCCGCTGCAAAGGCGATCAGGCCCGAGGCCGGGCTGGTGGCCAGACTGTCAATCCAGCGGCCCTTGATTTCAAACAAACTTGTTGCGCAAAGGCGCCCGTCTGTGACCTGGGTCCAGACCAGCTTGCCATCATCGCCGCCCGTGACAATGCCGTTTCCGGAAGGGTGAACCGCCGCGCACAGCGCCGCGCCTTCATGCACTTGGAGGCTCTGGCCGTCTTCTCGCCGCACGGTTCCGTCGCCAAGGGCGAACAGGGCATGCGGGCCACAGAACAGGGCCGCCGTTATATAGGCGTCAAACATCTGGCTCATAAATTGGCCAATACCCTAGCCGGATGGGGTTTGCACAGCCACGTTTGCACTTGGACGCAAAATCCTTGGATAAGAATCGCTTAGCCGTCTTGCTACGGGCCGGTTTCTCTGATTTTAGTTTCATCCAGTTCAGATACTGACTGGACGTCAACGCGATTTGACCCCCCGGCTTAAACGGGCGGTCCATTAGGGAATGATTTATGGCGGGCAAGGTTTCCGGTCCTAAGGGCGATAAGTTCGATCTCGGTCAGAACTCCGACATCAATGTGACGCCATTGGTGGACGTCATGCTGGTGCTCTTGATCATCTTCATGGTGTCCGCACCGATGGCGACTGTGGCTATCAAGGTTGACCTTCCGCCGGCACAGGCACCCAAGGAAAAGCCAAAGAAGGAGCCAACCTTCATCTCGATCCAGAAGAATGGTGGCATCTATATCATTGATAAGCCAACCTCGCTCCAGACCTTGGCGGCAGACCTGTCAAAGCGTTTTGACGTTGCTAATCCCAAGGAAGAGACCGTCATGATCCGCGCCGACAAGGAGGTCCGCTATGAGGACTTTATGGGCGTGGTCAATCAGTTGCAGGTCGATGGCTATTTCAAGGTTGGTCTGATCAACGAAGATCTTGGCTAGTCGATAACCAATTTCTCGCTTCGGCGAGGCAGGGCCCCGCGTATCCTTGGATGCGCGGGGTTTTTTGTGTCTGGTGCCTGGCCGTCTAGACTAGGCTAGCGGTCAGATGCTTTTCGGTATGGCCTGTGACCAAGAGCGCAATCACCTGGCCCGGCTCAGCCATGCCGTCAAAATGGATTTCGCTAAAGTCTTCGGCCCGCGCCGTGCCCGGCCGCTCGACTAGGCCCTGTAATTGGCGTCCGACTTGCGCGGACAAATGGCGAATCAGGGCCTTGTCGCCCGCCTCACGCAGTCTGGCCGCCCTTTGCTTGATCAGGCCGCGCTCCAGCTGCGGCATGCGGGCAGCCGGCGTGCCCGGTCTTGGGCTAAACGGAAACACATGCAAAAAGGCCAGGCCCGCCTGTTCGACCAAGGCGATTGAATTGGCAAACATCTCGTCGGTCTCGGTCGGAAATCCGGCGATCAGATCGGCGCCAAAGGCGACATCGGGCCGAACCGCGCGCACGCTGGCGACCAGGTCCAGCGCTTGCTGAGCGCTATGGCGGCGCTTCATGCGCTTGAGGATCATGTCGTCGCCAGCCTGCAGGGACAGGTGCAGATAAGGCATCAGCCGCGCTTCAGTGGCCAGGCACTGCAACAGGTCTGGATCAATCTCTGCGGCATCGATCGAGGACAGGCGCAGGCGCGGCAGGTCTGGCACCAGTTTCAAGATTCGCGCCACCAATTGGCCAAGCGTCGGTTGGCCCGGCAGGTCACTGCCCCAGGAGGTAACATCGACCCCGGTCAGGACCACTTCGCGATAACCTTCTGCGGTCAGGCGGCGAATCTGCTCGACCACCTCACCGGCGGGCGCAGAGCGTGAATTGCCCCGGCCAAACGGGATGATACAAAAGGTGCAGCGATGGTCACACCCATTTTGCACCTCGACATAGGCCCGCGCTCGGTCCTTGAGGCCGTCAATCAGGTGCCCGGCGGTTTCGCGCACCGACATGATATCATTGACCCGCACGCGCGGCGCATCGGCCAAGGCGGGCGCATAGGCCCCGGCAGCGGTCTTTTCGCCATTGCCCAGCACCAGATCAATCTCGGACATGGCGGCAAAGGCGGCGGGGTCAATCTGGGCCGCGCAGCCTGTGACGATCAGGCGCGCACCGGGGCGCTCGCGCCTAATTTTACGAATCGCTTGGCGCGCCTGACGCACAGCCTCGTTCGTGACGGCGCAGGTATTAAAGATCACCGCATCGCTCAGGCCGTCCTCGGCCGCTCTTTGCCGAATCACTTCGGATTCATAGGCATTGAGGCGGCAGCCAAAGGTCACCACCTCGACCGAGGCATCGAGTATGGCCGCATCCTTGGCTGCGGTCATGGCAATAGGCCTTCAAATTCGGTCTCGACCGGACCAGTCATCAGCACATGATCATCTGCCTCGCGCCATTCGATCTGCAATTCGCCGCCATCCATGACCAAGACCACCTTGCGATCGGTCAGGCCCTGACGATGGGCCGCAACTAGGGCGGCGCAGGCCCCGGTGCCACAGGCCAGGGTCAGGCCAGCGCCGCGCTCCCAGACCTTGAGACGGATCTTGTCCTTGGCCAGCACCTGGGCAAAGCCGACATTGACGCCCTCAGGAAACAAGGGGTTGTGCTCGACAAAAGGCCCGATGGTCTTAACCGGAGCAGCCTCGGCATCGGCGACAAAAAACACCACATGCGGATTGCCCATACTGACGCAGCCTGGCGCGCTCAGGTGCGGCCCGACCGTCAACTCGATGGACAGGTCTATGGCGCGGGTATCCATGGGGCGGGCCAGCGGGATTTGCTGCCAATCTAGGCCGGGCTTGCCCATATCCACGGTGACTGCATCGCCAAGGCCCCGCCGAGCGATCAGCACGCCGCCGAGCGTGTCTATGCTGACCTGGGTCGCGCCGGTTTCGTTTAACAGGATCTGGCCAACACAACGCGTGGCATTACCGCAGGCCCCAGCCTCGCTGCCATCGGCATTCCAGATGCGCATAAACACGTTTGACTTGGCCGAGGGCTCTAAGGCGATCAATTGATCACAGCCAATGCCGCCTTGGCGCCTGGCCAAGGCGCGCACAGTATCGGTATCCGGCAAGAAGGCTTGCTGGCGCGCGTCTACAACAATGAAATCATTGCCAAGGCCATTCATTTTGACAAACCGGTGGGTCATGCGGCCTCATATAGGCCAGTTGAGACCAAGATGCACCCGTCAACCAGCCCGCCCCTTTGCCCAAGGCGCGCAATCGCCTAGTCTGACATTTGATTTATGTCGCTCTGCCAGGTTTGGAGGAGACTTATGCCCCGCTTTTCACCTCTGGCCCTATGTCTGATGGCCGTTTTGGCCAGTATGATTACACCGCATCTCGACGCCCGTTCTGAATCCTTGACCCCTAAGGCCGCCGCCATGACCGATACCGCATCTGATCCGTTCCTGTGGCTAGAAGAGGTTGAGGGCAAGACGGCGCTGGACTGGGTGGCGACCGAAAACAAGCGTAGCCTTGATCTGTTACAAGCCGATCCGCGCTATGAGGCCCTGCATACGGCGGCCTTGACGATTGTGAATGCCTCGGACCGGGTGCCGATGCCGTCGTTTCGGGCGGGCGGAATTGATAATTTTTGGCAGGACCAGGACGCTGTGCGCGGCGTTTGGCGGCGTACCAGCCTGGAAAGCTATCGCACCAAGGCCCCGCAATGGGAGACCGTGCTCGATATTGACGCCCTGGCTAAGGCCGAAGGTGCCAACTGGGTCTATAAGGGCGCCGATTGCCTCGCCCCCGAAGAGCGCCTGTGTCTGGTTGCCCTATCCGATGGCGGCAAGGATGCGGTCGCGGTGCGTGAATACGACGCCGTGGCCAAGGCGTTTGTAAAGGACGGCTTTGTTCTGCCTGCGGGCAAGCAGCAGGCGGCCTGGATCGATCAGGACACCCTATTGGTCGGGCGCGAATGGGCGCCGGGTCTGGTGACGGAGTCGGGCTATCCTTATGTGGTCAAGCGCCTAGGGCGTGGCCAAGGCCTGGACCAGGCAATCGAAGTCTTTGCCGGCGCCAAAAGCGATGTCGGGGTCTGGCCGGGCGTCATCCGCGACGCCGATGGCCAGCATGTCGCCGACTATGTCACCCGCGCCACCGGCTTTTTCGATAGCGAAGTGCATGTGCTCACGCCCAAGGGTCCGGTGCGGCTGGCCGTGCCGACCAAGTCCAGCCTTCAGGCCTATCTGGGTGGCCAGGCCATATTCACGCTGGAAGAGGCCTGGGCTGCGCCCAATGGCCAGGTCTTTGCACAAGGCTCACTGATCAGTTTTGATCTGGCCAAGGCGATTGCCGATCCAAAGGCAATTGATCCGGTCTTGATCCTGGCCCCCAATGCGCGCCAATCAATCGAGGGTGTCGCCACGACCCGCAGTCGCTTGCTTGTGACCCTCACCACCAATGTGGTCGGTGAGGTCTGGTCCTATGCGCATGGCCCCAAGGGCTGGAGCGGCCGGGCCCTGGACCTGCCGAAAAATGCCAGCCTTGGCCTCGTGTCGGCCAGCGATCGCAATGACCAGATCTTTGTCTCGGTCACCAGTTTCCTTAACCCCACAAGCCTGTGGCTGGGCACCGCAGATGCCGGTAGCCTGGCCGAGGTCAAGGCTGCGCCTGCGCGGTTCGACGCTTCTGATCTGGTGACCGAGCAATTTGAGGCAAGCTCAAAGGACGGCACCAAGATCCCCTATTTTGTCGTGCGCAAAAAGGCCCTGGTCCTCGATGGAACCGCGCCGACCTTGCTTTATGCCTATGGCGGATTTCAGGTCTCCATGACCCCGGCCTATTCGGGGCTGACGGGTAAGCTCTGGCTCGAGCGCGGCGGGGTCTATGTCCTGGCCAATATTCGCGGCGGCGGTGAATTTGGCCCGGCCTGGCATCAGGCAGGCCTAAAGACCAAGCGCCAGGTGATTTATGACGATTTCGCCGCCGTGGCCGAAGACCTGATTGCCCGCAAAATCACCTCACCGCGTCATCTAGGCATCCAGGGCGGCTCCAATGGCGGGCTTTTAATGGGGGTGGAACTGACCCAGAGGCCAGAGCTTTGGCGCGCTGTGGTCGTCCAGGTGCCTCTGCTCGATATGCTGCGCTATAACCAGCTTCTGGCGGGCGCGTCCTGGATGGATGAATATGGCGATCCCGCCGATCCGGTTGAGGGCGCGTTTTTAAAGCACTTGTCGCCCTATCATAATCTCAAAACCGGCGTGACCTATCCCGAACCCTTTTTTGTCACCTCGACCAAGGATGACCGGGTCCATCCTGGCCATGCGCGGAAAATGGCAGCCAGGATGCAGGCCATGGGTCTGCCGTTTTTCTATTATGAAAACACCGATGGTGGGCATGCGGCGGCCGCCAATCTGAAAGAGACGGCCAAGCGGGTCAGTCTGGAATTCACCTATCTGACCCGAAAACTGATGGACTGACTTGCGTGAACCAGACCCTACCGCGTTCGCCCTTTGTGCTGGCTGAGCCACCACTGCTCAACCCTGCCAAGTTTCGTGACCCCCTCCTGACCGCCAAGGGCGAGGCGCGGGCAAGCATTGCCATGGCGGGCCTAAAGACGCTTTGGTTCAATACCGGCACGCTTTGTAATCTGGCCTGTTTGAACTGCTATATTGAAAGCTCGCCGACCCATGATGCCCTAGTCTATCTGACCGCGGCCGAGCAATTGGCCTATCTGGATGAGATTTCGGCCTTGGGTCTTGCCACTGAAGAGATCGGTCTAACCGGGGGCGAGCCGTTTATGAATCCGGACATTATGACCCTAATCGAGGTCCCCCTGGTGCGGGGTTTCAAGGTCCTGGTCCTGACCAATGCCATGAAGCCGATGGACCACAAAAAAGACGCCCTATTGGCGCTCAAGGCTAGGTTTGGCGACCAACTGACCCTGAGGGTGAGCCTAGATCACTATACCGGCGCGGTGCATGAGGCCGAACGCGGGGGGGGCAGTTGGGACAAGGCCTTGCAGGGCCTGGCTTGGCTGGCCGAGCATGGCTTTAGCTTGGCTGTGGCCGGGCGAAGCCTGGCCGATGAGGATATGGCGGCGGCAAGGGCCGGCTATCAGGCCCTGTTTGATCAGCTCGGTGTGGCGATTGACGCCAAGAGCCCGGCGCGCCTAGTCCTCTTTCCCGAAATGGATGCCCGGGTCGATGTGCCCGAAATCACCACGGCCTGTTGGGGCATATTGCACAAGGACCCGTCTGAAGTCATGTGTGCGTCCAGCCGCATGGTGGTTAAGCGCAACGGCGCGGCCAGCCCTGCCGTGATTGCCTGCACGCTCCTGCCCTATGACCCGCAATTTGAGCTGGCGAGTGATCTGGCCGGGGCCTTGGGCACGGTTGCCCTCAACCATCCCCACTGTGCCAAGTTTTGCGTGCTGGGCGGCGCCAGCTGCAGCGCCTAGATCTGTAGGGCTTCAGCCAGGAGGCGGCCCTCGACGGCGCGGCTGGAGCCTGCGCGCCAGGCCACAACGATTTCGCGTGAGGGCGCGGCCTCATTGCCGGTGCGGCCAAGCGGGCGCACCGTGACACTGGCGCGTTCGGCAAGGCCTGACTCAACCGCCATGGCCGGTAAGAGCGATACGCCAAGGCCAGAGCCAATCATCTGGACCAGGGTATGCAAAGAAGTGGCGGCAAAATTGCCCTCTGCGCCCGCCTTGCCCGGCTCCAGCCCGCAGGCCGCCAGGGCATGGTCGCGAAAACAGTGCCCGTCCTCGAGCAAGATCAGGTCATCATTATCGATACTGGCCATGGAGACCGGCCCGCCCTGTCCCAGAGGATGATCGGGGGGAAGCGCGGCGAGCAATTCATCATCGCCAACCCGCGCGGTACGAAGACCGGTCGTGTCATAGGGCAGGGCGATCAAGGCGGCGTCTAGGGCCCCAGATTTCAGGCCAACCACCAGTTTTTGCGTCATGTCCTCGCGCAGGAACAGCCGCAGTTTGGGGAATTTTTGGCGCAGGATTGGCAAGACCCTTGGCAGAAGAAAGGGTGCAATAGTCGGAATAACCCCCAGCCGAAACCGGCCTGACAGGGGCTGGCCTGCGCTCATGGCCGCCTGGACCAGATCCTCGGCCTGGGCCAGGATGTCGCCGCCGCGCCGGACCGCCTCTTCGCCAACAGCGGTCAAGATCACGCCAGACCGGGCCCGGTCGACCACCGGCGCGCCGAGCACTTTTTCTAGCTCCTGTATCCCGGCCGACAAGGTGGGCTGGGTGACATAGGCCGCCTCTGCCGCACGGCTGAACGAGCCATGTTCGGCCAGGAGCTTTAAGTATTGCAATTGTCTTAGTGAGGGCAACATGGGCCCATCATAGACGTTTCCTATGCCAAGTTCAAAAACTATCGATTAGCTCTTTGGGGCCTTAAGGCGCTATCTCCTCCTCGCGGCGGGCCACGGGGCGTGCCGAGCGTTTTCCTCCCCAGGAGTATTTGTCATGTTGGGCGTTACCCAGACTCTTCCAGACTTCAAGATTGTTGGCGTCAAGCCAGGCTTTAATAACCACGAAGAAGGCGGCGTCAGCGCCTTTGAGGACCTGACCCAGGCCTCCTTCCCCGGCAAATGGAAGATCATCTTCTTCTATCCAAAGGATTTTACCTTTGTTTGCCCGACCGAGATTGCCGAATTTGCGCGTCTGCACAAGGAATTTGAGGACCGCGATGCGGTGGTGCTCGGCGGCTCGACCGATAATGAGTTCTGCAAGTTGGCCTGGCGCCGCGACCATGGCGATCTGAACAAGCTGCCAATCTGGTCGTTTGCCGATAATGGCGGCGCCTTTGCCCGCCAGCTGGGCATTCTCGACGAGGCCAATGGCGTGGCCCTGCGCGCCACCTATGTGGTTGATCCGGATAATACGGTTCAGCACGTCTATGTGACGAATCTCAATGTTGGCCGCAATCCTTCCGACACGCTGCGGGTGCTGGACGCGCTTCAGACCGACGAGCTTTGCCCCTGTAACCGCCAGGTCGGCGGCTCCACGCTCTAGACCCATCTGCTTAAGGCCCCAAAGCCTGCGTGTGTGGCTTTGGGGCCGAACGGCCCTTCTCACCAAAAAGGATTTTCCCCATGTCGATGGATGATTTGCGCGCTGCCCTGCCAGCCTATGCCAAGGATTTGAGCCTGAACCTGTCGTCCCTGGCGGCCGAAACCCTGCTCAATGACCAACAAAAATGGGGTACATTTGTTGCCTCTGCTCATGCCGTGGGCCAACCGGTTGTGATCCGCACCCTTGAGGCCGCAGCGCGGGCGGGCGGTCTGTCCGAGGAGGCCCTGACGGCGGCCAAGGCGGCTGCCGCGATCATGGGCATGAACAATGTCTATTACCGCGCCCTGCACCTGATCGCCAATGCCGAATACCAGACCCTGCCCGCCAAGCTGCGCATGAATATTCTGGCCAATCCCGGCGTTGAAAAGGTCGATTTTGAGCTCTGGAGCACGGCGGTCTCGGCCATTAATGGCTGCGGCATGTGCCTAGACAGCCATGAGGCTGAACTGCGTAAGCACAATGTGCCCAATACCCATATCCAGGCAGCCTTGCGCATTGGCGCCGTGGTCAATGCGGTCAGCCGGGTGCTGGCCGGTGAGGCCGCCGCAGCCGCCTAAGGCCTAGAACCGGTACACGCGCTCCAGCGTGTACCGGGAGCCTTGCGGCGTGCGCCAACTGGAATAGAGGCCAAATTGGCGCGGCGAAAATACCTCTGAGCGCAATAGGGCATGATCAGCCAACCAGGTCGTGACGGCGGCGGGGTCCGACCCCTTCAGATAAGCCAAGGTCATGTGCGGCGTGTATTTACGCTTTTCCGGTGCGAGGCCGGCGCGCCGGGCGGCGGCCTCGCAGCGTGTGGCTAGAACCTGCAGGGCCTCATTGTTAGTAAGCCCCGCCCAGACCGCCTTGAACCGGTCGCCCTCGCTAAAGGCCCCAGTCCCTCTCAGGGTCAAGTCTAAGGGCTTGTCCGCGATCCTTGCCGCAACCCTGGTCAGTTCCAGATCCAGGTCCTCGGCCGTGGTCTCATCGACCTCGCCAAAGAATCTTAAGGTAATGTGCAGGGCATCGGCGCCATGCCACCTTGCCCCGGCCAGACCAGTCTGGCGCAGGGCAAGGGGCTTGCCAATCTCATCGGGCACGGCCAGGGCCGCAAACAGGCGTATCAAGGCTTGGCTCCGATAAGGGCCCTATCCTTGGCCCTAGGGGCAGGGATTGGGCTGGTTATAGTGCAGGGCCTCAACGGCCTTTTCGATATCGCTGGTCCAGGTCATGTCGAAGGCTTCGATATCGATCTTGAGCTGTTCCATGGTCGTCGCGCCAATAATGGTCGAGGTCACAAACGGGCGCGTGTCGCAGAACTTGATCGCTAGGGTCTCTGGCAATACGCCCAGCTTTGCGGCCAAGTCCATATAGCTCTGAATCGCCACATCGGCGCCGGGGCCTTCATAGCGCTGTAGGCGGTTGAACAATTGCTTGCGCGAACGCTCAGGTAGGGCGCCGTTTTGATATTTGCCGGACAAATAGCCCTGGGCCAGCGGCGAATAGGCCAGAAGGCCAACATCTTCGCGCAGGGCAATCTCGGCCAGGCCCATCTCAAACACCCGATTGACCAGATTATAGGCGTTCTGGATCGAGGCAATGCGCGGCAGACCGTGCTTTTCCGCCTCGGCGACGAACTTCATAACGCCCCAGGGGCTTTCATTGGACACGCCAATATGGCGGATATTGCCCTTTTCGACATGGCGGCCAAGATTGGCCAAAATGTCTTCAAACGGTTCAAAATCGATCGGATAATCGGCATAGGTCATGCCGCCAAACACCCGTAAGGCCCGGTCTGGCCAGTGCATTTGGTAAAGATCGATATAGTCGGTCTGCAGGCGCTTTAGCGACTTTTCCACGGCCTCATCGATTTGGGCCTTGGTGTGGCGGGTCATGGATTCGTTGTCGCGGGTCCAGCTCATCGGGCTGCGACCGGCAATCTTGCTGGCCAAAATGACCTTGTCGCGCTTGCCGCTGGCCTTGAACCAGGTGCCGATAATCCGCTCGGTTGAGCCTTGGGTCTCAGGGCGTGGCGGCACGGCATACATTTCGGCCGTGTCCCAGAAGTTAATGCCCTGATCGAGGGCATAATCCATCTGTTCGTGACCCTCGGCCTCGGTATTTTGCTCGCCCCAAGTCATGGTGCCTAGGCAGACACGCGAAACCTGCAGGCCTGTGCGGCCCAGTGGTGTATAGTCCATGCTTATCCCCTTGCCGCCGCGCGGTCTGTTACAATCCTGTTTGGCGAAGGTTTTGGTTCAAACGGATGTTTAAGGCAACGCCTGTTCGCGAAATTTCACAATCTCCAACCAAAGCGACAAAAGCCTTGGGGCCTAGTCCTTGCGCATTTACAGATTTGCACCAATATATCTCTTGCGTCCGAATTGGGCGTTTTGAACAAGGCATGACATCGATGAGCGACCTTAACCGCGGCTATGCACGACCGATCCCGATGGATCGCGCCGACATGTCGGTGGACACGGGCCTGCGCACCTTCATG
>CANGCO010000011.1 GCA_947452365.1 Caulobacteraceae bacterium | reverse complement strand
GGCCAACCGCGGTCATGGACATGCCACCAAACAGGAAGGGCAATAGGCCACCAAAGAACAGGCCAACCACGACATACGGGTTGGACAGGTCAAAGGCCACCTCGCCCATACCGGCAAAGTAGGGGAACTCAACGGCATTGGCCGAGAAGAACTTCAGGTCCTGGGTATAGGCTGCGAACAGCACAAGAGCGCCAAGCCCTGCCGAACCAATGGCATAACCCTTGGTGACGGCCTTGGTCGTATTGCCCACGGCGTCCAGCGCATCGGTCGAGACCCGAACCTCGTGAGGCAGACCGGCCATTTCGGCAATGCCACCCGCATTATCGGTCACGGGACCAAAGGCATCGAGGGCGACAATAAAGCCGGCCAGAGCGAGCATGGTCGTGGTGGCGATGGCCACGCCGAACAATCCTGCAAACTGGTAGGTCAAGATAATGCCGACAATAATCGCAATCGCAGGCGCTGCGGTGGACTCTAGCGACACGGCCAGGCCCTGGATCACATTTGTGCCGTGACCCGAAACCGAAGCCTTGGCCACCGACCGCACGGGCCGGAAGGCCGTGCTGGTATAGTATTCGGTGATGACGACAATGGCCGCCGTCACACCCAGACCAACAAGGCCACAATAGAACAGCGCAGTGGCGTCTACGGATTTGCCTTGGATCATAATGGCCGCAGGGACAAGCTTGTTGATAACGACATAAACGCCGACAACCGACAAAAGGCCAGTGACGATCAGGCCCTGATAAAGCGCGCCCATAATGTTCTGGCTCTTGCCCAGACGCACAAAATAGGCACCGATGATCGAGGCGGGGATACAGATACCGCAGATCGCCAGCGGCAATAGCATCATGGCCTCGACATTGGCTGTGCCGCGAAAGAAGATCGCCGCCAGAACCATGGTGGCAACCGTGGTCACGGCATAGGTTTCAAACAGGTCCGCCGCCATACCCGCGCAGTCGCCGACATTATCACCGACATTGTCAGCGATCGTGGCGGGGTTGCGAGGATCATCTTCTGGAATACCAGCCTCGACCTTGCCAACCATATCGCCGCCGACATCCGCACCCTTGGTGAAGATACCGCCGCCAAGACGGGCAAAGATCGAGATCAAGGACGCACCAAAGCCCAAGGCCACCATGCCATCAATGACTTCACGGCCGGTTGCATCAAGGCCTTCGATCTTGGTCAGATAGGCGAAATAGCCAGCCACCCCAATCAAGGCAAAACCGGCCACCAGCATGCCGGTGATCGCACCAGACTTGAAGGCCAGACCAAGACCCTTTTGCAGGCTCTCAGATGCCGCCTGTGCGGTCCGCACATTGGCGCGCACCGAGATCAGCATGCCCGCAAAACCAGCCAGACCCGACAAAACCGAGCCAATGACAAAGCCAAGCGCGGCGCGTGGGCCGATTAGGAAATAAACAATGGCCAAGATCACCACGCCGACAATGGCAATGGTTGTGTATTGACGGCGAAGATAGGCTTGAGCGCCTTCTTGAATAGCGGCCGCGATTTCCTGCATCTTATCGCTACCAGCAGAGGCCCGCATCAGGGATGCGCTTTGAACAATGCCATAAAGCACTGCCAAGACCCCTGCGGCTATGACCCACCAAATATATGAACTCATGTCTGAAACGACCCTTCCCTGATTGCTTGTCCTTGGGGTTGGCAAAGCCACCCCAAGGCGTCCGACTGGACTTTAGCGGCCAGCGATTTGGGACCCGTCTTTGGTCCCGCCGCGCTGTACCCGGGGAAACTGCCAAAACTAGACGGGCAAAGCAACCGCTAGCGAAGTTTGCAGACCGATTGACCGGTTAGGTTTGGCTGGCTGCCGGACTAGAGCCTTGGGCCAGGCCTGATCTCAAGGATCACAACCCGCTTCATATCTTTGACGCTCACAAATTGCGCCCAGGATTGTCGAACAAGGGCCCTGAATTTGTCTTGATCCAAAGCATTGACTTGGCCGGCAAGGCCGAGGTTTGACTTATAGGCGGTTTGAACAATGGCATCGCGAATATAGGGCAGTTTTTGGAAGATGTGTCCGGTCCGGGTTGAATCTGACGGGGAGGCCTCGACATAAAATCTGACCAAGATGTATTGCCGCAATTGTCCGTCCTCAACGATCGGCACGGCTAGCCCATCAAATTTTATGATTGGAGACTGTTTTACTTTTTCCGCGGCCAAGGCCCGCGGCGTCACCGCCAAAAAATTGGCGCTGATCGTCAAGACTAGGACCATGAACCAAGGCAGCTTTTTCATAGGTTAGAGCTTAACTAAGATTGTTTAACCAAGCCTTCCTAGGCTTTAGGTCATCGGTGCTGATAGCCCGCCTCGGCGATCTCTAGACGATCGCCGTAGATACGAACATCGACCTCAGGCGCGGCCTCAAATCGTCCGATCATGGTCAAGGCCGTGCGGGCTTCCCCGGTCGCCGCTGAAACGGCCTGCAAGGATCCAGGCGCGATCGCGCAGGCGATTTCATAATCATCGCCGCCGGTTGCAAGCCCAAGCAGCGCCTTGGCCGGATCGGGGGCGAGCTCCACCCAGCGCCGCGCCGCCGCCGAAAGAGGCATCTTGTCGAGGTCAAGCGTCAGGCCAAGGCCGCTGGCCCGGGCAATATGGCCGCAATCGGCCACCAACCCGTCTGATACATCCGCCGCGGCCTTTGCATGGCCTAGCAGGGCGCCGCGAAGGTCTAGGCGCGGCTGGGGACAGTGATAGCGATCTAGCAAAAAGGTCTGGTCGGCGGCGCTTAGACCCAGATCCTCACCCCGTGCCAGCCTGAGGCCCAGAAAGGCATCGCCGATCGTGCCGGACACACAAATAAGGTCCCCAGCTTTTGCGCCCGCGCGCCGGACCATGCCACCGGCCTTGACCCAGCCCAGCGCCGTCAAGCTGGCCGTCAGGGGCCCCGGGGTCGAGGTTGTATCGCCGCCAAACAGGGCAAGACCGTAATGGGCAAGATCTGTCTTCAAGGCCGCGGCAAACAGGTCCCTGGCCGCATCGTCATAATGGCTTGGCCAACTGATCGACAAGAAACAGCCATAGGGCTGCGCCCCCTTGGCGGCCAGGTCAGACAGGTTGGTGCGCAAGAGCTTTTGCGCCACCCGGTCGGCGCGCTCATGCGGTATGAAATGCACACCCTCGACCAGGGCGTCTTGGGTAATGACCAGATCAAAGCCTGGGCGAGCAGCAATCACGGCCGCATCGTCAAGCAAGCCCAAGGCCTCGGGCGCGCCAAAGCTTAGGGGCGCAAACCGCCTGGCAATATCGCCAAATTCGTCAGACCCGCTCATGACGGGCTATGGCATCGAGGGCCCCATTGACGAAGCCCGGCTCGACCCCCTCAAAGAAGGACTTGGCGATTTCCAAATACTCATCAATGACGATTTCGGTCGGGATTTCCTTCAGATGGCTGAGTTCAAACGCGCCAGCCCGCAAAATTGAGCGCACGGTCGCATCGAGACGATCCAGACGCCAATCCTTGGCCAGACGCTTAGCGATCATCTGGTCAATCTGGGCCTGATCAGCCACCACGCCGCGCACGATCTGAGCAAAGAATTGCTCATCGGCCTGGGCCAGAGGTTCGCCCTCCATATCGGCATCGAACCGGTGATCGACAAATTCGCGCACCACCGCCTCAGCGCCAACGCCCGACACCTCCATCTGATAGAGGGCCTGGATAGCGGCGAGCCGCGCCACAGAGCGCGACTGGTGGGCCTTGGTTG
Organism: Caulobacteraceae bacterium; assembly: GCA_947452365.1. Taxonomy (GTDB): domain Bacteria; phylum Pseudomonadota; class Alphaproteobacteria; order Caulobacterales; family Caulobacteraceae; genus CAISGS01. The sequence goes on along the minus strand of CANGCO010000011.1, from coordinate 44,314 downwards.
CTTTGGGCGCGCTCATCGGGCCTGGCCAAGCAGGCGGCGACGCAGGGCAATCATGTCTAGGGCGGCTTGAGCGGCCCCGCCGCCCTTATCGCCTTCCGCCACCCGTGCCCGCGCAAGCGCTTGAGCTTCGTTTTCGGTGGTCAAGATGCCATTGCCAATCGCCAGCTTACGCGTAACGGTCAGGTCCATCAGGCCGCGGGCAGACTCATTCGACACGATCTCGAAATGATAGGTCTCGCCGCGGATCACACAGCCAAGCGCCACATAGCCGTCATAGCGGATACCCGTCGGGCGGTGCCCAATCTCCTCAGCCAAGGCAATTGCGCCTGGAATTTCCAAGGCCCCCGGCACGGAGACCACATCGATTTCACAGCCCGCATCGCCAAGCACATTGCGCGCACCGCGCAATTGCTCATCGGCAATATGATGATAATACCGGGCTTCAACGATCAAGATTCTCAACGGTTCCTGCATCATGGCCTAGGCCTCCCCGATGGGCTGACGCGCTGTAATCTTCAGGCCATAACCTTCTAGGGCAGCAGGCTTGGCCTGGCTTGAGGTCAAGAGGATCATTTCGCGCACGCCCAGATCCAGCAAGATTTGCGCGCCAACGCCATAATCGCGCAAGGCCCGGATCTTGGCCTCATGGCCTTCCTGCACGCCATAACGCTCAGACAGCCAGGCCGGATTGGAGTCGCGGATGAATACGGCCACACCGGCGCCGTCATAATCAGCAAGCGCCTTGAGCGCCTGAGGCACATAATCACGGCGCGCCTCGATATGGCCAAGCATATCCGCGGCAAAATCAACCTGATGCATGCGCACGAGCGTAGACTGATCGGCATCGATCCGGCCCTTGACCAGAACCACATGTTCGGTCCGGTCAATGACATTGCGATAGATCATCATGCGGAAATGACCGCCATAAACGCTCTCAAACGGCGTTTCAATCACCCGCTCAACATTGCGCTCCGTGCGGCGACGATAGGCAATCAGGTCGGCAATCGTGCCGATCTTAAGGCCGTGCAGCTGGGCAAAGCTGACCAGATCCGGCAGGCGCGCCATGGACCCGTCATCATTCATGATCTCGCAGATCACGCCGGAAGGATAAAGACCGGCCAAGCGGCTAATATCAACCGCGGCCTCGGTATGACCGGCACGGACCAGAACGCCGCCATCCTTGGCCACCAAGGGAAAGACGTGACCTGGCGAGACAATGTCATCGGCGCCCCGCGTTGGGTCAATCGCGACAGCGACCGTGCGGGCACGGTCGTGCACGGAAATGCCTGTGGTCACGCCCTCCTTGGCCTCGATCGAGACGGTAAAGGCGGTCGAGTGCTCGGCGCGGTTATCGGCTGTCATGGGCGGCAGACGCAGCTGGCGGGCGCGCTCTGCAGTGATCGACAAACAGATCAAGCCCCGCGCATGCTTGGCCATGAAATTGATCTGCTCAGGCGTCGCCATCTGGGCAGGAATGATCACATCGCCTTCGTTTTCGCGATCCTCGGCATCGACCAGAATATAGGGGCGGCCGTTGCGCGCATCTTCGATAATGTCTTCGATCGGCGAGATCGGGGTATCGGATGGTTTAGACATGAATTTAAGCCGTCTCCTGCCAGCGTGCCGCATAACGGGCCAGCATATCAATTTCCAGATTTACCCGCGACCCAGCCACTATCTGGCCCAATGTGGTCACGTCCCAGGTGTGGGGAATGATGTTAACGCCAAACACGTCGTCATGCACCGCATTGACGGTCAGGGATACACCCTCCATGGCGATTGAGCCTTTTTGGGCAATATAGCGATGCAGGGGCCTTGGCGCGCGCACTTCCAGCCGGTGCGATCCACCCTCGAGCTTGACCGACAAGATCTCGCCCAGGCCATCGACATGGCCAGAAACAATATGCCCGCCTAATTCGTCGCCGAGCTTGGTCGCGCGCTCAAGATTAATGCGCGTGCCAATGCCCCACTGGCTCAAGGTGGTTAGGGACAGGCTTTCGGCCGATACCTCGACGGCAAACCAGTCATCGCCCTTTTCAACCACGGTCAGGCAGCAGCCCGAATGGGCAATTGAGGCGCCGATATCGATTGTGGCTAGGTCATAGGCGGTCGTGATCTCAAACCGCCGATCGCGGTTGGTATCCGTAATGGCCCGAACCTGGCCGATATCGGTAATTATGCCCGTAAACATTCAAATCCTCTCATAGCGTTCCCACACATCGTCCCCAAGGGGCACAATCTGTGAGCGTCGAAACCGGGGCGCGGCGGCTAGGCTGGCGAGATGAAGCGCGCCAAGGCCTGAGCGTCCCTCTTGCCCCAAGACAATCGGGGCGCGAAACCATTCCAATCGATCCACCAGACCGCTGAGCATAAAGCTTGCGGCCAACTGACCTCCGCCCTCGATATAGAGCCGATCAAGCCCGATCCCAAGGTGTTTGCCCAATTGCGCCAATTGCCAGGCGGCATCACCAATGCCAGGCCTTTCACCCTTAAGGCAGAGCCCAATGACCCCTGCGTCCGTCAAGAGTAAATTCAGCGGGCGGGTGCTGATTAAGATCGTGGGCACGTCGCGCGCGGTCTGGACCAGTTTCGAGGACACGGGCAACCTCTGCTGGCTGTCAAACACCACCCGCGTCGGCTGGCGGCCCTGATAGCCCTCAAGGCGCACAGTCAATTCGGGATCGTCAGCCAAGGCCGTGCCGATGCCGATCACCACCGCATCGTGCTCAGACCTTAGCCTATGGCCCTGCTCGCGCGCCAGTTCGCCCGTAATCCAGCGGCTTTCCCCCTTGGCCGTGGCAATCTTGCCATCCAGCGAAGTGGCCAGTTTCAGCGTGACCAAAGGCCCGGGCGTCATGCGTCTTGCTCGTCGCTGAGCCCCTCCTCGCCCAAAAACTTGGCAAAGTCTTGGGTTTCGCGAAAATCGCGATAGACCGAGGCATAGCGGACATAGGCGACCTCATCGAGGGTCTTAAGCGCCTTCATGACCAGCTCGCCGACCACATGGCTGGGCAGTTCAGACTCGCCCATACTTTCCAGTTGGCGAACAATGGCCGAGACCATGCGTTCGACCCGCTCGGCATCGACTGGGCGCTTGCGCAGAGCGATTGATAGCGAATTGACCAGCTTGTCGCGATCAAATGGCGTGCGCCGCCCTGAGCGTTTCAGTATGGTCAGTTCGCGCAGCTGGACCCGCTCAAATGTGGTGAAGCGACCACCGCATTCTGGACAATTGCGCCTACGCCGGATGGCCGCCCCGTCTTCCGAAGGGCGGCTGTCCTTGACCTGGCTTTCCATGTGTCCGCAAAATGGGCAGCGCATGCTCTAACTCCCCGCTATGCGGTAAGGTGACTAGCCGTAGATCGGGAACCGGGCGCAGAGGGCCATGACCTCTTCGCGCACTTCAGACTCAACCTTGCCATTATTGTCACCATTTGTCGCCAAGCCGTCCACAACGGTTGCGATTAGGCTGCCAATCCGCGCAAATTCGGCCTCGCCAAAGCCGCGGGTCGTGCCGGCCGGCGAGCCCAGGCGCACGCCCGATGTGGTCATGGGCGGGGTGGGGTCAAACGGGATGCCGTTCTTATTGCACGTGATATGGGCCCGCTCGAGGCTGGCCTCGGTCGCCTTGCCGGTCACGCCCTTGGGCCGCAGATCAACCAGCATCAGATGGCTGTCTGTACCGCCCGACACGATGGCCACGCCACCGGCTTCTAGGCTTGCGGCCATGGCGCGGGCATTGGTGACCACCTGCTGGGCATAGAGCTTGAACTCGGGGCGCAGGGCCTCACCAAAAGCCACCGCCTTAGCCGCGATCACATGCATCAAGGGGCCACCCTGAAGGCCTGGGAAAACCGCCGAATTGAACTTCTTGCCCAGGTCCAGATCATTGGACAGGATCATTCCGCCGCGCGGACCGCGCAGGGTCTTGTGCGTGGTGGTGGTGCAAACATGCGCGTGCGGCAAGGGACTGGGATAGGCGCCGCCAGCAATCAGGCCAGCATAATGGGCCATATCGACCATCAGATAGGCACCGATACTATCGGCAATCTCGCGGAACCGGGCAAAATCGATATGACGGCTATAGGCCGAGCCGCCAGCAATGATCAGCTTGGGCTTTTCGCGCAGGGCGGTGGCGGCCAGGGCATCATAATCGATCAAGTGCGTGACCGGATCGACCGAATAGGCAATGGGGCGAAACCACTTACCCGACTGATTGGCGGGCGAGCCATGGGTCAGGTGACCACCGGCGGCGAGGTCCATGCCCAAAAACGCGTCGCCCGGCTGCAATAGGGCCAGGAAAACAGCCTGATTGGCCTGGGCCCCCGAATGGGGCTGCACATTGGCATAGGCGCAATTAAACAGGGCCTTGGCCCGCTCAATCGCCAAGGTCTCGGCCACATCAACAAATTCGCAGCCGCCATAATAGCGGCGGCCCGGATAGCCCTCGGCATATTTATTGGTCAGGATCGAGCCTTGGGCCTCTAGAACGGCGCGCGAGACAATGTTTTCCGACGCGATCAGCTCGATTTGGGTCTGCTGACGCTCCAATTCATGGGCGACGCTGGCAAACAGTTCGGAATCTGCATCCTTAAGCGAGGCGCCAAAAAAGGCGTCCAGGGCGGCCGATGGCTTGGGGGCTTGCACAGTCATGGGGGGCCTTTCGAGAAGAATTTGGGACTCAAGGCGCAAGGCGCATTTGTGGTCCTGTTTACCTGCCTTGGCATTAAGTTCAATGCGCAGACGCCGAATTTGGTTGCAAATCCACGACGTCAACCCCGCGCCGCCAAGGCGCGCTTGAGTTTACCAATCGCGATCTTTTCCAACACCCTAGGATCGACATTATGCGGGCCCATGGCAGTGGCCTCAATGCCGGTTGCTGTATCCACGGCCGCACAGCGCAGATAGGCCCCCTGGTGGACGAACTCGACAATAATGTCGGGATCGGGCGGGCCTGCCATCGGACCCTTAAGCGGCGCGGCCGCCCAGGCGCTGGACATTGCAGCGCGACCATAGCTTGTCGAGCGCGCCAACCAGATCATCCAGCATCTGGTCCGTATGGAACGGGGTTGGGGTAAATCTTAGCCGCTCGGTCCCGCGCGGCACGGTCGGGTAATTGATCGGCTGCACATAGATATTGTGGTCTGACAATAAGAGGTCCGATACCAGCTTACAGTGCACCGGATCACCGACCAGCACCGGCACAATATGACTGACCGATGGCATGACCGGCAGGCCAACCGCACGCATCTTGCGCTTCAAGCTTTCGGCCCGCTCCTGATGGCTCTGTCGAACCTCGTCATGGGCCTTTAGCCACCGCACACTGGCCAGGGCGCCGGCGGTCAAGGCGGGCGGCAAGGAGGTGGTGAAGATAAAGCCCGACGCAAACAGACGAATGGCATCGACCATATCAGCGTCACCGGCAATATAGCCGCCCATGACCCCGAACGCCTTGCCCAGCGTGCCTTCGATGATATCAATATCGGCCATGACCCCGTCACGCTCGGCCACGCCCGCGCCGCGAACGCCATAGAGGCCAACCGCATGGACCTCGTCCAGATAGGTCAGGGCGCCGTATTGCTTAGCCAGGGCAATCGTGCCCGCCAGGTCGGCAATGTCGCCGTCCATGGAATAGACGCTTTCGAACGCAATCAGCTTGGGCGCGTCTAAAGGCGCGGCCTTGAGCAGGCTTTCCAAATGCTCAAGATCATTATGCTTGAACACTTCGCGCTTGCCGCCACCATTGCGGATGCCCGCAATCATTGAGGCGTGGTTGAGCTCGTCAGAGAAAATAATCAGGCCCGGCAGGATCTTATACAGGCTCGACAGCGCCGCCTCATTGGCAACATAGCCCGAGGTGAACAAGAGCGCAGATTCCTTGGCATGCAGGTCGGCCAATTCCAGCTCGAGCTCGACGTGATAGTGCGTGGTGCCAGAAATATTGCGCGTGCCGCCAGAGCCCGAGCCATTGGCGTCAATCGCCTCATGCATGGCGTCCAGAACAACCGGGTTTTGGCCCTGACCCAGATAGTCATTCGAGCACCAGACCACGATCTCGCGCTCACCCGCCTCCGATACCCAGGTCGCTTTTGGAAACTGGCCGCAATGACGCTTGAGATCAGCAAAAACACGGTAACGGCCTTCTGACCGAACCTGTCCAATTGCTGCCTGAAATGCGGCCTTATAATCCATTGCCATCGCCCTTGAGCCAAAATGCCGACCAAGAGCCTGCATTCATATTGACCGTGTTTAACAGGCCAAACCGCCCGCCGTCATCCTAATGATAGTTCACACCCAGGACAAACACGATGCTATGGGCGAAATGCCGCACAATCTCGCCAAGTCCAGCGCGTTGAAGACGGATCGTTAGCTAAGCGGCAAAGGCCCGATCGGCAACCGATTTGGCGCAAAATTTCACCCCAAACTCTGTAAATATTGAAAAAATGCCGAAAGAGCGCCGCAATCAGGCTTTGGATCGGTTTGGCCCATGGTATGAATGCGCAGCAATAGGGAAGGGAAAATCCATGAGCGATGCTTCTTCGACCGCTGAGGCGGGCCCAAGCCCGAGCCGAGACGATTCTGCTGATCGCAACCTAGCCTATCTGGTTTACGGCCTCTTGTTCTTTTCGTTGTTTTTTGCGGGCGCACCGGCCTTGGTCGCTGTTGTGATTGCCTATTCAAGGCGCGGAGATGTTTCGCCCTTGATTGCCAGCCACCACCGCTTTCAAATCCTGATCTTTTGGGTCTCGATGGTCTTGGCCCTGATCGGCGGGATTAGCGTCTTGGCAGGCCTTGGCACCTTAATCGCGAACCTGTCGCAATCGATCAGCCATGAGGGCTCTATTTCCCTCAATAATTTCAGCCTTGAGGTCCGGGATGTGCATATGCCGGTCGCAACCATGACCTTTGCCGCGATTGCACTAATTGCAACCCTTGCAACGGGATTTTGGCTGGTTCTGTCCTCAATATTTGGCGCCTTACGGCTTGCCTCGGATCGCGGGATCGGCCAAAGCCGGGCCTAGGCCCGCGTCCCTGCCCCGCTGCTGCTCTTGATTGGAAGACCCCACATGACCGTTCCTAGCCTTGCCCCCTATCCGGCCACGCGCCTGCGCCGTTTGCGCCAGAGCGACTGGACCCGCAGGCTGGTGCGCGAGACCGTGCTGACCCCCAATGACCTGATCTGGTCCATGGTTGTCCATGACGGTAAGGAAGACCGCATCCCTGTGGCCTCCATGCCGGGTATGGAGCGCTTGAGCGTGCGCGAGTCGGCCAAGGCCGCGGTTCAGGCCCGCGCACTTGGCATTCCCGCCATTGCTGTGTTTCCGCATATTGATGGGGCCAAGAAGGATGCCTATGGCACCGAAGCACATAATCCAAACGGTCTAATCGCCGATGCGGTCAAGGCTATGAAGGATGCCGCCCCAGAGGTTGGGATCATGTGTGATGTCGCGCTCGATCCCTTTACAGACCACGGCCATGACGGCCTAATCGACAATGGCCGCATACTCAATGATGCCACGATTGAGCGCCTGATCGAACAGGGCCTGATGCAGGCTAGGGCCGGCGCTGATATCCTAGCCCCGTCGGACATGATGGATGGGCGGGTCGGTGCTATTCGCGGCGCGCTGGAAGGCGCGGGCCTTAGCGATGTGATGATCATGTCTTACGCGGCCAAATATGCCTCGGCCTTTTATGGCCCCTACCGGGATGCCATAGGCTCGTCCAAGGCGCTGCAGGGCGACAAAAAGACCTATCAGATGGATCCGGGCAATACAGATGAGGCCCTGCGCGAAGTGGCGCTGGACATTGCCGAGGGCGCGGACATGGTCATGGTCAAGCCTGGCATGCCCTATCTCGACATTATCCGCCGCGTGGTTGAGGCCTTTGCCATGCCCACCTTTGCGTTTCAGGTCAGCGGCGAATACGCCATGATCATGGCCGCGGGTGGCAAGGGCTGGATCGATGAAGAACGCGCCATGCTTGAAAGCCTGCAGGCCTTCAAGCGCGCGGGCTCGGCTGGGATCATCACCTATTTTGCCCCAAGGGCCGCAAAGCTTTTGGGTGGCTAATCGAAAAGTCGGCTCAATTGCCCGATCGCTCAATTAAACGAGCGATAGGCCTTTTCGCCGTGCACAGCCATGTCTAGCCCGTCTTCAGCCACCTCGTCACTGACCCTTAGGCCAACCGTGCGGCGCACAATCCAGACCAGGCCCAAGCTCGCCACGCCGGACCAGATACAGACACTGATCACGCCAGCCGTCTGAGTCAGGATCTGGTCGCCAACCTGAACGCCCGCCGCATAGCCTATACCGCCAAGCGCCGGATGCGCCAAAACCGCAACCAAGAGCGTGCCGACAATGCCGCCAATACCATGCACGGCAAAGACATCGAGGCTGTCATCAATCTTCAGACCATGCCGCACCAACTCGACGGCATAATAGCAAACCAGACTACCCACTGCCCCGAGCACGGCCCCGCTAAGCGGGCTAATAAAGCCTGAGGCGGGCGTAACCGTGGCCAGTCCGGCAACCACGCCCGTCACCAGGCCGACCATACTGACCCGGCCAAACTTGCGCCATTCAATCAGGGCCCAGACCAGGCCAGCGCTTGAGGCTGACAAGTGGGTGGCCAACAGGGCAGCGCCCGCATCGGCATTGGCAGCCAAGGCACTACCACCATTAAAACCATACCAGCCGACCCAGAGCAGGCCCGCGCCCATCATGGTCATGCCCGGATTATGCGGCGGAGACAGCTCGCGCGGATAGCCGCTGCGCGGTCCAATCTGCCAAGCCAGCACAAGCGCCGAAACCCCAGCGGTCGCATGCACGACAAGGCCGCCGGCATAATCCATCACATGCATGCTCATCAGCCAGCCGCCGCCCCAGACCCAGTGACAAACGGGGGCATAAACCACGATCAGCCAAAGCCCGGAAAACAACAGCACCGCGCCAAACCGGATCCGCTCGACATAGGCGCCAATGATTAGGGCGGGGGTAATGATGGCAAAGGCCATCTGGAAAGCAAAAAACACAGATTCCGGTATGGTCCCGACCACGGCCGTGCGCGGCACACTGATCAGGCCAAACTTGGCCAGGTCACCGATCCAGGGATTTAATCCCGAAAACGATAGGCTATAGCCACCCAACAGCCAGACCACTGAAGCCAGGCAGGCAATGGCCACGCAATGGGTCATGACCGATAGAACGTTTTTAGAGCGCACCAGGCCGCCATAAAACAGGGCCAGGCCCGGCAGGGTCATGAGCAGAACAAGCGCCGTAGCGGTCAAGATCCAGGCTGTATCCCCGGACCCGGCGGCGATAACGGGCTGGGCCTGCGCCGTCTCTGGTGACACGAACACGGACGCCAATATCGCCGCCCCAACCTGCCAAACTCTCGAACCCGTCATGTCTTCCCCCAAGGCTTTCGCGCTCTTATGAACGTCTTGGCCCCTTGCTATCAGGACGAAGCGCGCTTGGGGAGGGGTAAGATTTCAATCGCGCGCAACATCTCCCTTAAGAAGAGGACTTGAGCCTTGCCGCCAGACTAGACGTGTCCCAGCGGTTGCCACCCATGGCCTGAATCTCGGCATAGAACTGATCGACCAGGGCAGCTAGGGCCAGTTGCGAGCCATTGGCGCGGGCCTCATCCAACACAAGTCCAAGATCCTTGCGCATCCAGTCCACGGCAAAGCCAAACTCAAATTGGCCCTCAACCATGGTCTTCCAGCGATTATCCATCTGCCAAGACTGGGCCGCACCCTGGCTGATGGCGGCCAGAACGGCATCGGTGTCCAGTCCGGCATTCTTGGCAAAATGCACGGCCTCGGCCAGGCCTTGAACCACGCCAGCAATACAGATCTGGTTGACCATCTTGGCCAATTGACCACTGCCTGCCTCGCCCATGTGCCGAATGGCCTTGGCATAGGCCGATAAGACCGGAACGGCCCGCTCATAGGCTGCCTGGTCGCCGCCAATCATAATCGTCAAGGCCCCGTTCACAGCCCCCGCCTGCCCGCCAGAAACCGGGGCATCGAGAAAGGATCGGCCAAGCTCAGCGGCCGAAATCGCCATGGCCTTGGCCAGCTTGGCCGATGTGGTGGTGTGATCGACTATGATCGCGCCCTTGGCCATGACTGGCAAAATATCGGCAACCAGGCCGCGCACATCATCATCATTGCCCACGCACAGGACAACGATTTCGCAGCCCTCAGCGGCCTGAACCGCTGAATTATGGACCGTGCCGCCGTGGTCAGCACCCCAGGCCTTGGCCTTATCCAGCGAGCGATTAAACACCTGAACAGCATGCCCGGCCTTGGCCAGATGCCCGGCCATGGGATGGCCCATAACCCCAAGCCCGATAAAGCCAATCTGCATGCGCCTATTCCTTAGTCGGCGTGAACGCGGCTATATTTGCCGCGATAATAGAGAAGAGAATCCCCCTCCATTGTATCAAAATCGGTAACCTCGCCGACAATGACCAGATGATCGCCCATCTGGTGGCGCGCATGTACCTTGCAGGACAGGCGCGTCACAGCGGTCTTGAGCACAGGCGCGTCCCCGGCATGGGGACCGGGTTTAACCTCATCGGCCTCGAGCCTATAGCCGTCGCCGCGCGCAAAGCGGTCGGAGACATGGCGGTCGCCTTCTGCCAGCACATTAATGCCAAACGTCTCGGCCTTGGCAAATAGCCGCCCGCGCTCTGAGGCATCATCGAGGCACCACAAGATCAGCCTTGGCGTTAAGGATACCGAGGTGAACGAATTAATGGTTACCCCATAGGCCCCTTGCTCGGAATCAAGCGGGTCCTGGGCAACGGTCACGACGGCAACGCCTGTCGCATAAGCGCCGAGGGCCCGGCGGTATTGGCTGGCTTCATCCATAATTAAGCTTAATTCCTATCTGGTCGTATCGGCCTATGCGCATAGGACCGAAACCCCATCTTAACATCCAGCCCTTATAGCTGAGCCTTATAGCACCAAACCCGAATGAGGCGAGGCATGGCGGACGGCGATAGACCCATCATGATCAAAAAGGTCAAGAAAGTGATCGGTGGTGGTCATCACGGGGGCGCCTGGAAGGTGGCCTATGCCGACTTCGTGACCGCCATGATGGCTTTTTTTCTGTTGATGTGGCTCATCAACACAACCTCGCCCGAACAAAAGGTCGGGATTGCGGGCTATTTTGCCCCCGCCAGCGTGTCCCAGTCCAATAGCGGTGCCGGGGGCATTCTAGGCGGCACGACCCTCAGCGACGACAACTCCCGCAGTCGTGGTGCCAAGGATACTCTGGACCAGCTGGTGCCACAGGCCCCGCCCAGCACAGAGGTCGGTAACTCGACAAGTCGGGCGTCAGGGCACGGCAGCGACACACAGCAACAAGACGATCAGAGCATGGACTCTGCGGCGCAGTCTCTGCGTCAGGCCATACAATCCATGCCCGAACTCTCTGAACTGTCCAAGCAGGTCCTGATTGATAAGACCCCAGAGGGCCTTAGAATCCAGTTAGTCGACCAAGAAGGCCGGCCTATGTTCGAAGGTGGATCGGCCAAACCCAATGCCCGCGCCAGGGTCCTGCTAAAGGCCGTGACCAAGATTTTGAACCAATTGCCTAATCGGGTCAGTATTGCCGGGCACACCAGCGTTGATCTCGGCAATGTCAAGACGTCTAGTGACTGGGCCCTGTCCTCTAGCCGTGCCGATGCCGCGCGCGCCTTGCTCGAGCAATCAGGCCTTAGCCGTGAGCGGATTTATCAGGTCGCCGGTAAGGCTAGCGCTGAACCTCTATTCCCCGATGATCCAACCCTGCCCAGCAATCGGCGCATTACGATTACTCTATTGCGCGAAGCCCCGGTTCTACCGACTAGCAAGACGTTTTGATAAGCCTTGCAGTCTGTTGACAGATTTGGCCTAATGGTCGGGACAGCAGCAATAGCGACTTCACAGGACCCCTAGCCAGCGTGACGCACCACTTTGCGCCTAGACAGATCCGGTTTTTCTTAACCGCGCCGTCGCCCTGCCCCTATTTGCCGGGTCGGAACGAACGCAAGGTGTTTGCCCATTTGCCAGTCGCAGATGGTGCCAATGTCAATGATACCCTAACCCAGGTTGGATTTCGCCGGTCGCAAAACATCGCCTATCGTCCCTCTTGCGAGGCCTGCGACGCCTGTTGGTCCGCGCGTATCCCTGTGCCCGATTATGTGTTTTCCCGCTCCGAGCGCCGAAGCCTGGAGCGCAATAGCGACCTGACGCGCCAGATTGTCCCGGCCCAGGCCAGTATGGAACAATTTGACCTGCTTAGCCGCTATCTGAATGCCCGCCATGCCGAGGGCGGAATGGCCGAAATGGCCTGGCCAGACTATGTCGCCATGATCGAGGACACGGCCGTAAAGACCCAGTTGGTCGAATACCGCGCACCATCGGATACAAACCCAAAAGGCGATCTGGTGGCCTGCGCCCTGGTCGATGTCTTGGCCGATGGCCTATCCCTGGTTTACAGCTTTTTTGACCCAGATCAGCCCAAGCGTAGCCTAGGCTCCTTCATGATCCTTGATCATGTCGCCCAGGCCAAGACCGACGAGCTGCCCAAGGTCTATCTTGGCTATTGGGTCAAGGGCAGCGATAAGATGGCCTATAAGGCCCGGTTCAATCCTTTGGAAATCCTGCGTCCCGGCGGCTGGGTGCTCATGTCGGCCAGAGACCGAGCAGCAGAGCCCGCCGCGCAGACCGCTTAAGGCCTAAAGCGCTTATTGGCAGCAAACCCCTTTGGCGCCATCTTACCGGCACTGCTGCGGCGACCGACAAAATCGCTCCAGTCGGTCCAGGCCCGGTTGCGACCCGCTGAATCGATCCAGGACGGTCCAATGGACTTGGTAAACACCAGGGCATCGCGCAGGCCACCCTCACGATAGGACTGTAATTTCACGCCCTTGCCACGGACCATTTCGGGCAGTTCTTCCAGCTTGAACACCAAGATCTTGCCATTATCGCCGATCACGGCCAGATGATCGCCCTCGGCATCCAGACTGATACAGGCACCGGCCTCATCGACGGTCAGGACCTGTTTACCTGCGCGCCGGAAGGCAATGGCCTCGTCTTCAGGCAGGATAAAGCCATAGCCCGCCTTGGATGCAATGACCCGTTTGCGACCGGGCTTGTGGGTGAACACGTCCAGTATTTTTACCGCATCATCTATATCGACCATCAGGCGCAAGGGCTCACCATGGCCCCGGCCTGACGGCAGCTTGTCACAGCCCAGCGTAAAGAAGCGGCCGTCTGAGGCGAAAAGGAGAAGCTTATCCGTCGTCTCGGCCGGAACCAGAAAGGCCAGAGAGTCGCCCTCTTTGAATTTCAGCTCTGAAGGATCTTGCACAGCCCCCTTGGCGGCGCGAATCCAGCCACGTTCGGAAATCACCACTGTGATCGGCTCGCGCACAATCATGGCCTCAATCGCGGCGGCGGCATCGACCTGCGGTGCTTCGGCAAAATCGGTGCGGCGCTTGCCCACAGCCGTATCGGGGCCAAGAATCTTGCGCACGGCCTTTAAGCCAACCCCAACCAGAGCCCACTGCTTTTTGTCAGAGCCGAGCAAGGCGGTCAGCCCGTCGCGTTCTTCGGAAAGCGCGTCATGCTCACGCCGAAGTTCCATCTCTTCCAGCTTGGCCAATTGGCGCAGACGCGTATTGAGGATGGCATCGGCCTGGATGTCGGTCAGGCTAAAGGTCTCGATCAGCTTGGCCTTGGGTTCGTCTTCGAAACGAACGATCCGGATCACCTCATCCAGATTGAGGAAGACGATCAAGAGGCCTTCCAAAATGTGTAGACGCTGCTCAATCTTGGCCAGACGCCAGCTTGCCCGGCGCACCAGCACCACCCGGCGGTGGTCCAAAAACGCCATCAGGGCCTGTTTAAGGCCCATGACGCCCGGCGTGCCGCGGGCATCAAGCACATTCATATTGACCGGGAACCGGGTCTCGAGCGTTGAGAGCTTGAACAGGCTCTCCATCAGGACCTCAGGCTCGACATTGCGCGATTTAGGCTCAATGACCAGGCGCACATCCTCGGCCGACTCGTCGCGGACATCGCCAAGCAAGGGCGCCTTTTTGGCCTCAATCAAGGTGGCCAATTGTTCGATCAGATCCGCCTTCTTGACCTGATAGGGGATTTCCGTGACCACAATCCGATAGCCACCGCGCGGAATTTCTTCCTTGAACCAGCGCGCCCGCAGGCGAATGCCGCCGCGCCCGGTCTCATAGGTCTCCAGCATCGAGGCCTGGCTCTCGACCACTATGCCGCCGGTGGGAAAGTCAGGGCCCGCGACCAGACCCATCAGGTCGGCCGTGCTCGCCTCTGGCGTTTGCAGCAATAACAGACCGGCATCGATCAGTTCGGCAGCATTATGCGGCGGGATCGAGGTGGCCATGCCCACGGCAATGCCGGACGAGCCATTGGCCAGAAGATTGGGAAAGCCTGCCGGCAGAACAACTGGCTCTTCGTCCTCACCGTCATAGGTGGCGCGAAAATCGACGGCGTCCTCGTCAATTCCGTCTAGCAATAGGGCCGCAGCAGGGGTCAGACGACATTCGGTATATCGCATGGCGGCGGCATTATCGCCGTCAATATTGCCAAAATTGCCCTGACCATCGATCAGGCGGTAACGCTGGGCAAAGTCTTGGGCCAGGCGCACCAGGGCGTCATAGACGGCCGTGTCGCCGTGCGGGTGATACTTACCAATCACATCGCCGACCACGCGGGCGCATTTCTTAGCCGAGGATTCTGGATCAAGCCGCAAAATGCTCATGGCATAGAGAAGGCGCCGATGCACAGGCTTTAGCCCATCGCGCACATCGGGCAGGGCCCGATGCATAATGGTGGATAAGGCATAGGCCAGATACCGACGCGACAGGGCTTCGGTTAGGGGCTCATCGATAATGCGGTCGCCATCGGCTGGGCCGCCGGGCGGAATCACTGGCTTATTCATGGTTTGGACAGTTTAGCGGCAATCGCGCGAGAAATCTTCCCCCTTTGGCGCCGCCCCCTCCACCAAGGGGGGAGGATCAACCGTGTTAAATCTTCCCCCCTTGGGGGAAGTACCGGCGATAGCCGGGGAAGGGGGCCTAAACTCCCCGCCCCTCCGCTGCCTTCGCGGGGAAGGCGCACGGGGGGCTTGGGCCGGAGCCGGTGCAGAGCCCCCTCCACCGCTTCGGGGTCCCCCTCCCCCAAGGGGGGAGAATTTAAGAAAAGCAAATCTTCCCCCACTGGGGGGAGTACCGCAAGCCAGGGATGGGGGCTGACCCCGCTAAAGCGCTCCTGCCTCGCGCAGGCGTTCAATCATCCGGGTTCTAGGCGTCGGCAAGGGCCGGTTCAGGGCCGCGAAGATATGGTGTTCGAGGAAATAGCCGGTCAAGGCTAGGCCCGCGCCAACATCGCCGGCTTCCAGACCGCCTTGGGCCGAAAGCATGAACGGCGGCAAGGCCAAAAGCTTGTCGCGATAGGGCTCGCCCGCCGCGCGGCTGACCGCCCGGCCGGTGCGCGGACTGACATAGACCAGGTCGTCAAGTTCGCCCGTTGCCGCGCAGCGCGACAGGTCCAGACCAAAGCCCAAATCATCCAGCAGGCCGGCCTCAAACCGCACATAGACGGCGGGCCAGATCTCGGTCAGGGACAGGCACGCAACCAGGGCCTCAAAGGCGCGATAAGCGCCCGAATGCACCTGGCGCTCTGGCAAGGCCCCCGCCACAACCGAAGCCGCCGAAGACAGGCCAGCCAAGGCTAAAGGATCGTCAAACAGGGCTGAAGGCCCCTCGCCTATCGGCTCCAGCGTCGCAGACCCCAATTGATCGGCCACCCGGGCGCGGTACATAACCACGACCCGTGCGCCAGCCTGCAAGAAGGGCTTGATCCGGCGCGAGGCGGCCCCGGCGACATGGGCGGCATGGCGCCCATGGTTTTCGGTTAAAAATTCGACAATTGCGCCTGTCTCGCCATAAGCGCGCGCCGATAGGATAAAGGCATCATCCTCCCATTCGGTCATGGGCGTGGCCTTGTCCTATTCTGGACTACGGAAATAGGGCTCGACTGGGCCTTGCAGCTTGACGGTCATGGGATTGCCCTTGCGGTCAACCGTATTGCCCACGGTCAGGCGCACCCAGGACTCGCTAACGCAGTATTCCTCGACATTGGTCTTGTCGACGCCCTTGAACAGAATGCCAATGCCGCGCTCCAGCAGGGCCGCATCATAATAGGGGCTGTTTGGATTAACAGACAGGCGGTCCGGAAGCGTGTCGCTCATAGCTTTAGGTCTTTCGAAAATTATCAAACAGGGGCCGGGTTAGACGTCAAAGTCCAAACCCAGATCGGCATAAAAGGCGCGCTCCTCCTGCCAGGTCTCGCGCACCTTGACGTGCAAGAACAGGTGCACGGGCCTGTCCAAAATTTCAATCAGGTCTTTTCGCGAATTTTCGCCAATCCATTTCAGGGTCTGGCCGCCCTTGCCCAGAATAATCGCCCTTTGGCCCTCGCGCTCTATATAGATGGTCTGTTCAATCCGCACCGCGCCTTCCTTGGCCTCTTTAAAGGCCGTGGTCTCGACCGTGGCGGCATAGGGCAGTTCTTCATGGACGCGCAGATAGACTTTTTCGCGGGTAATTTCGGCGGCCAAGAGGCGCACAGGCAGGTCAGCGGTCTGGTCTTCAGGATAGAGCCATGGCCCCTCTGGCACCAGGCTGGCCATATGGTGTTTTAGGTCCTCGACCCCAGAGCCATTATGCGCCGAAATCATAAAGACCTGAGTATAGACCCCTTCCTCAAACAGGGCCGTGGTCAGGGCCAACAGGGCGTCGCGCTTGACCAGATCAATCTTGTTCAGGGCCAGAACCGCCTTGCGGCCACTGGATTTCAGGGCCGCGCGAATATTGGCCGTGTCCTCGGCGCAGCGTCGTTCTGCCGCCTTGGCTGTGCCGTCCTCGACCGCGATCTCGGCATGGGCATCGACCAGATGCACAACCGCATCAGCATCTTCTGCCCCGCTCCAGGCGGAGCGCACCATGGCCCGATCGAGCCGACGGCGCGGCGTGAAAATGCCGGGCGTATCGACCAGAACAATCTGGGCGCGGCCGTCCATGCACACGCCCCGCACCGGAAAGCGGGTAGTCTGGACCTTTTGCGTGACGATCGAGACCTTGGACCCGACCAGACGGTTCACCAGCGTCGACTTGCCCGCATTGGGCGAGCCGATAATGGCAACAAATCCGGCGCGTGTAGCCGCCAGGGCATCCGTATTCATATCAAACCTTCCCGGCCCAGCACGAGGCTGGCCGCTGCTTTTTCAGCATCTTGTCGAGACCGGCCCTCCGCCCTCGCCGCGTCCAGGCCCTGGACCTGAACCTCTACAATAAACACCGGCGCATGGTCAGGGCCGGTACGATGAACCACACTATACACGGGAATGGGCTTTTTGGCGGCCGCCGCCCATTCTTGCAGAAACGATTTTGGATTGCTCAAGGCCACCTGCCCCATGGCGGCCTGGCCAAGCGCCTCAATCTGGTCGGCCCAAAATTGATAAAACACCGCCCTGGCCGCTTCCAGTCCCCCATCGAGATAGACCGCCGCCAAGATCGCCTCGCAGGCATCAGCCAATATGGTGTCCTGTTCGCGCCCGCCGCGCCGGGTCTCGCCGCCCGCCAACCGCAAGGCAGGGCCAAGGCCCATTTGCCGCCCGGCCTGGGCGCAAGCCTGACGATTAACCAGCATATTATAGCGCTGGGATAGGTCGCCTTCGCGCGCCTCTGGAAATTGGGCCATCAGGGTCTGGGCGGTACAGAGCCCAAGCACCCGGTCGCCTAAAAACTCCAGCCGCTCATTATGGACAATCTTGCGCAACCCATCCCCGGCGCTGGAATGGGTCAAGGCCCGCTCCAGCAGACCCTTATCCTCAAACCGGTAGCCCAGTCGTGTTTCCAGATCGTTTACAGCAGCGGCGCGTGCATTCATCTATTTCAGCACATGGCCAAAGCGGCTCAGACGCGCATGGGTAAGCCAGGTCCAGGGCTTGAAAATCGACACACCCCGGTTCCAGGACAAAAGGATGATCTGGGCGCGGCCAACTAGGTTTTCGGCTGGCACAAATCCAACCCCGACCTCTTCAGGATAGCGGCTATCGAGCGAATTATCGCGATTATCGCCCATCATGAAATACTGGCCCTGAGGCACGACATAGACGCCAGTATTGTCGACATCGCCCATGGGTCCAAAATCATAGGTCACATATTGGCGACCTTCTGGATTGGTCTCCCGATAGCGCGTTGCGGGCTGACCAAAGCCGCCGCCCATATCCAGCACCACCTCGCCCTCACGGGTCCGCACCAGGGGCTTGTCATTAATATAGACAATCCCATCCCGCACCTGCACCCGGTCGCCCGGCATGCCGATCAGGCGCTTAATATAGTCGGTGTGGCTATCGCGCGGCAGCTTGAACACGATAATGTCGCCCCGCTTCGGCGCTTGCTCAAAAATCCGCCCGGAAAAGATTGGCGGGCTAAAGGGGATGGAGTGGTGGCTATAGCCATAGCTGTATTTGGAAACGATAATGTAATCGCCTTCCAAGAGATTGGGCTCCATAGAGGCCGACGGAATGGTGAAGGGCTGGAACAGGAAGATGCGCAGCACCAGCGCTATCAAAAGCGCCGCGCCCACCGTCTTTAGCATTTCCATAAGCTCATTACTGGCAGCGCCCTTGGCATCGGCAGCGGTTTTGTCGGTCACGGACATGAATGGCCATCTCTTTTGGGGGGTCTGATTAGGGACCTGAACTGATGTGGGTGCTAAACCTTTCGCGCCGCGAGGGCAAGGGAAGCGACAGAGCATCAAACGATCGGCAGGGCCTCGATAATCACAAAGGCCTGGGCATAGGGGTGGTCATCGGTCATGGTCAGATGGATGACGCCGCGCATGCCGCCTGGCAGCATCTCGGCAAGGCGCTCGGCCGCGCCGCCGGTCAGGGCCAGAGTCGGCTGACCACTGCGCAAGTTAACCACGCCCATATCGCGCCAAAACACCCCGCGGCGAAAGCCTGTGCCCAAGGCCTTGGAACAGGCCTCCTTGGCGGCAAAGCGCTTGGCATAGCTGGCGGCGGCATCGGGTTTGCGCTCAGAGCGGTCGCGCTCAATCTCAGTAAACAGGCGCTGGGTAAAGCGGGTGCCAAATCGGTCAAGACTGTTCTGAATGCGGCGAATATCGCAAAGATCAGAGCCAAGGCCGATAATCATGCCTGCCCGCCCCTTGCTGCCTGCATCAAGGCCCGCATTCGACCCATGGCCGCTTCAAGGCCAACAAAAATCGCCTCGCCGATCAGGAAATGGCCGATATTTAACTCGGCAATCTGGGGGATGGCGGCCACCGGTCCAACCGTTTCATAATCCAGCCCATGCCCGGCATGAACCTCAAGGCCCCGCGCGTGCGCCTCCAAGGTCCCTATTTGTAGGGCCTCTAGCAAACGCTGGGCGTCATCTTTGCGCCCCTGCTGCGCCGCCTCGCAATAGGCCCCCGTATGCAGTTCCACCACCTCGGCGCCAATCGCTTGGGCAACCGAAATCTGAACAATGCTGGGCTCTATAAACAAGGATACCCGCACGCCCGCATCGCGCAGGGCCTGAACCACAGGTGCAACCGCATTATGGCCCCGCGCCACATCCAGCCCGCCCTCGGTGGTGCGCTCTTCACGCTTTTCGGGCACCAGACAGGCGGCATGGGGACGGTGGCGAAGGGCGATGTCGCGCATCTCATCGGTCACAGCCATTTCAAAGTTAAGTGGCTTGCCCAATTGGCGGCAAAGCGCCGACAAGTGCTCAATATCGGCATCGCCAATATGGCGACGATCTTCGCGCAGGTGCGCGGTAATGCCGTCAGCACCGGCTTCGAGCGCCAGCCTTGCTGCGCGTACGGGATCAGGACGCGCGCCGCCCCGCGCATTGCGGATGGTGGCGACGTGATCAATATTGACGCCAAGCCTTAGGGGGATCATTTGGCCAGCCTACGGCTGCCGGGATCGGTGGTTGGAATAACCGCCAGTTCTGGTGGCAGGGCATCGGCTGGATAGGCAGGGACATCCAGGCTAGCCAAGGCGATCAGGGGCACGCCAACATCGGCCTTGCCGCCGGAGCGATCAACAATACAGGCCGCCGCCACAACATGGCCGCCCGCCTCCTGAATCGCCGCAATGCATTCGCGCGAGGAAAGGCCGGTCGTGACAATATCCTCGACCATGACCACGCGCTGGCCAGGCTCTAGGCTAAAGCCGCGGCGCAGCTTGAAGGCCCCGCCTTCGCGCTCAACATACATGGATGGCACGCCCAGATGCCGGGCCGTCTCATAGCCCGGAATAATCCCGCCCACGGCAGGTGATACCGCCACATCGACCGGGCCAACGGCGGCAAGGATCTTGGCCGCCAAGGCCTTGCATAGCCGCTCCGTGCGCGCTGCCTCCATAAAGACCAGGTTTTTTTGCAAGAACACCGGACTGTGCAGGCCAGACGACAGGACAAAATGGCCCTCACGCAAGGCGCCTGCCGCGCGAAACTCGTCCATGACATCTTCGGTATTCATGCGCTGGTCCAATCAAGATTTGAAGGCGGTTTTGCGCCAGACTCAGGCCCCGGCGCAAGCCATTGGCGCTGAAAATTGCGCTAGTCCTGCGCCCGGTCCACCGTATCGACCTCGGGACAGGCCCTCAAGGCTGCCGATATATGGGTGATATGGCGCGCATCACGCACATCAATGTCGAAATCGACATCAAAATAGCCCGACTGACGGTGATGCATGCGCAGATTGATAATATTGCCGCCCGCCTCACCGATAATCGTACAGGCCTGACCCAGAACACCTGGCGCATTCTTGATCGTGGCGCGCAGGCGGGCATGAGAAATCGTATTGCGCTCGGCCTGGGCGGTCCATTGAAGGTCGCGCCACAGGTCCTCATTGTCCTCAAACTCGGCCAGACGCGCGCAGTCAATCGTATGTACGGTCAAGTCCTCCGTATCGGGATCAATAATACCAATAATGCGATCGCCCGGGACTGGGCTGCAGCAGGCAGCGAAATTCAGCGCCGAATTGGCACTGATGCCACTGCCGCGCACATACAGCCGAGCCCCCTTGCCGCCCTCGATCGGGGTGCTGGCCGAGGCCGCGGCTTTTTCTGTATCTTTCAGACCCGGAAACACGATTTCTAACACCTGGTTGGCCGTGATCCGGCCCCGCCCAACCGATTCCACGAGGTCGTCTTCATGGGCCATAGCGAACCGGTCGAGGGCAGGCCTCAAGGACACATCGGCCCTAAGCTTGCCAGCCCGGGCAAAGGTCTGGTCCAGACTGGTCCGGCCAAGCTTTAGGAACTCATCTTTTTCCGCCTGGCGCAAATGGCGACGAATGGCCGAGCGGGCCCGGCCCGTGACCGTTAGGGAGCGCCAATCCGACGGCAGGACAGGCTTTGTGCCCCGGATCACCTCGACCACATCGCCATTGGTCAGGGCGGTGCGCAGGGGCCGAAGCTCGCCATTAATCTTGGCCCCCAATGTGGTCTCGCCAATATCGGTATGGACCGCATAGGCAAAATCCAGTGGCATGGCCCCGCGCGGCAGGCTGATCAGGCGGCCCTTGGGCGTAAATACAAACACCTGGTCAAGAAACATTTCCAGCTTGGCATGCTCGACCAGCTCATCGACATCGCCGCCATGTTCCAAGAGCTGAACCAGGTTGCGCAGATTGACCAGCGGATCGCGCCCACCCGCCGCCTCGGCCGCCGCCGCGTCAAAGCCATAGGACTGGTCCTTATAGCGCCAATGCGCCGCCACGCCCTCTTCGGCAATGCGGTCCATCGACTCGGTGCGGATCTGCATTTCGATGCGCATGCCGCGCGGCGCAACCACGGTTGTGTGCAAGGAGCGGTAATTATTGCGCTTAGGCGTCGAGATAAAGTCTTTGAACCGCTCAGGCACGGACGGCCAGGCCCGGTGAATAACCCCGAGCGCACGATAGCAATCCTCTTCCTTATCCACGATTACCCGAAACGCATAAATATCGGATAATTGCGAAAACCCGATAGATTTACGCTGTAGTTTTCGCCAGATCGAGAAGGGGTTTTTTTCGCGGCCAAACACGCGGGCCGGGATATTGGCGGCCTTGAGCCTTGCGGCGATCTCGGCACTAACCACAGCCACAGCGGGGCCTTGAGTCAGGCGCAGGGTCTGAAGCCGCAAGACAATGGCATCGCGGGCAACCGGGTTGAGATGCTCAAACGCCAGTTCTTCTAGCTCCGAACAGAACCGATGACAGCCAATCGAGCGAGCGAGTGGTGCGTAGATATCGAGGGTTTCTCGGGCAATGCGCTCGCGCTTTTCCGGCTTGGCGATAAACCCCAGCGTGCGCATATTGTGCAGACGGTCGGCCAGTTTGACCATTAAGACCCGCACATCCCTGGAAATGGCCAGGATGAATTTACGCAGATTTTCGGCCTGTTTGGTGTGCTCCGAGGCCAGTTCCAGCCGCGACAGCTTGGTCACACCCTCGACCAGCTCGGCAATCTCTTCGCCAAACAGGCCGCTGATCTCGTCACGCGTGGCCTGGGTGTCTTCTATGACATCATGCAAGAGGGCTGTGACAATGGTGGCTGTATCGAGCCGGTAATCGGTCAATATCCCGGCCACCTCGATCGGGTGAGCAAAATAAGGATCGCCAGAAGCGCGGGTCTGGGAGCCATGCATACGCATAGCATAGACATAGGCCCGGTTTAGCAGGGTCTCGTCGGCGGTCGGGTCATAACTACGAACCCGCTCAATGAGTTCGTATTGCCGCAACACTTTTGGCCGCGGCTTGACCGGGCTGGCCTGTTCGAGGGCCCCTAAGGGCAAAAGGCCTTGAGGCGCGTTTACAAGATCGGCGGGTATCTCCGCCTGAGATGAGAGCAGGTCTGTGCCGGATGGGCTCAGTACCGCTCCTCCTGGCCACCGTCGCGGTCGCTTTGCAGGGCGCGAACCAGTTCTTGCTCACTCATATGCATGTGCTGAGGATCGCTCAGCAGGGCCAAGGTCTCGGCCTCTTCCTCGGCTTCGGAGCGCTCATCAACGCGTTGCAGCGTAGTGATCAAGCTCTCGCGCAAGGTATCGGCATCGACCACGTCCTCGGCAATTTCGCGCAAGGCCACAACCGGGTTCTTGTCATTATCGCGATCGATCAGCAGGGGCGCGCCAGCAGACACGGCACGGGCCCGATGCGCCGCCAGCAGCACGAGGCTGAAGCGATTCGGAACTTTTTCGACGCAATCTTCAACGGTAACGCGGGCCATGGAGTCCTCGGATCGGGAATAGAACCTGACAAACTAGAGGCTTATGCCCAATCTTGCAACCGCGAACACGTAAACTTCAAGCCTATTAAGCCTCTGGCGCGGCATCTTGACCGACCGAGGCATGTTTTGACAGGAAAAGCGCGGTCTGGTTCAATCCTGGATGCATCCAGTCCGGCGCGATCTGCGCCAATGGCCCCATAACAAACCGTCGCTCGGCGGCCCTTGGATGCGGCAGGACAAGGCCGGGCAGGTCCAAGATCCAGTCTTCATATGCAATTAGGTCTAGATCGAGCGGCCTAGGCGCATTGGCAGCGCTTCGCTCGCGCCCAAATTGCGCCTCAATATCCAGTAAAAGGCTCATGACTTCTAGGGGTTCTAGGGTCGTTCTTGCCATGACCACACCATTGAAAAACGAGGGCTGGGAAGGATCGGGCCAGGCGTTGGACCGCCACCAAGATGACCGATTGACTTGCGAAATTCCCCGTTTAAATAGAGTGCGTAAAGCCGCCTCTAGGACATCTTTTGACGATAGCGTCTGATATCCTAGATTGCTGCCCAAAGCGATAATGACTGAAAAATCATTCTTCATTGAATTATTCTTAAACAAAAGGATTGCCCGGATATGACCTTCTACCCTACCGACAAGATCGCCTTGTTCATAGATGGCGCAAACCTGTATTCTGCTGCCAAAGGCCTGAATTTCGATATAGATTACAAGAAGCTGCTTGATGAATTTCGCAAGCGCGGCATCCTGATCCGGGCCTATTATTACACCACCCTGGTCGAGGATCAGGATTATTCCCCCATCCGCCCCTTGGTCGACTGGCTTGACTATAATGGCTTTGCAGTCGTCACCAAGTCGGCACGCGAATTTACCGATGCCATGGGGCGCAAGCGTATTCGCGGCGATATGGATATCGAGATCGCGGTCGATATGATGGAAATCGCGACCAAGGCCGATCATCTGGTGCTATTTTCCGGCGATGGCGACTTCCGCCGCGTGATCGAGTCTGTTCAGCAAAGGGGCGTGCGGGTGACCGTGGTCTCGACGGTCAAGTCGCAGCCGCCCATGGCCTCAGACGATCTGCGTAGGCAGGCCGACTCCTTTGTCGATCTGGCCGATTTGTCGAATATTATCGGCCGTCCGCGCCAGTCGCCCTCGCCGCGCTTTATGCAGGACGAGGCCGCGGGTCTTGATCAGAACGGTGATGACGGCGACGACTTCTAGTCGCGCTGACCTTGCCTGAAATGGCGGCCATCCCTGAACCGGCCCGCGATTGCGCGCTGTGCCCTAGGCTGGTGGCCTATCGCCAAGACAATGCTGCCGCAAACCCGGACTGGTTCAATGGGCCCGCCCCGTCGTTTGGCGACCCATGCGCGCGACTATTAGTGGTGGGCCTAGCGCCGGGCCGGACCGGGGCCAATCGGACCGGCAGGCCCTTTACCGGCGACCATGCGGGTCTATTGCTCTATCAAACCCTGCTGCGGACGGGTTTTGCGACCGGCCAATATCAGGTCGATGGGCATGATGACCTAGCCTTGCGGGACATTATGATTACCAATGCGGTGCGTTGCGCCCCGCCGGGCAACAAGCCCCTGCCCGCCGAGGAAATCGCATGCCGCCCGCACCTAGCAGCCCGGATCGCGGCCCTGCCCAGGCTCAAGGCGATCATCACGCTTGGGGATGTGTCGCGGCGAAATGTGCTAAAGGCGCTCGGTGCCAAGGCCAATGAGGTCGCGCCGGGTCATGGTAGCCAAGGCCAGATTGGCCCCTATCGCCTGTTCAATTCCTATCACTGCTCGCGGCTGAACACCAATACGGGCCGCCTCACGCCCGCCATGTTCGAGGCTGTTTTCCTCGCAGCAAGGGCCTATCTGCAGGCCTAGCCGCGATCGCGCATCAGGCGGCCCTGCTCGCGCTTCCAGTCGCGGTCGGCCTCGGTGGCGCGTTTGTCGTGCAGCTTCTTGCCCTTGGCCAGGCACAATTCCAGCTTCACCCGGCCCTTTTCGTTAAAATACAGCCGCGTAGGGATCAAGGTCTGGCCGTCGCGACCCACAGCCCCGAGCATCCGGTCAATCTGGCGGCGATGCAGCAAGAGTTTTCGCGGGCGCCTTGGCTCATGATTGAACCGGTTGGCTGGGCCATATTCAGGGATATAGGCATTGACCAGCACGATTTCGCGGCCCTCGATCGCGGCATAGGACTCGGCAATATTGGCCCGCCCCTCGCGCAGGGCCTTAACCTCGGTCCCGGTCAGGGACAGACCCGCCTCGAGCGCGTCTTCGAGGAAATAGTCAAATTTGGCGCGCCGATTTTCGGCAATCAGCTTGTGAAAAGCCATGCTCAGATCACTCCGGCTTCTCGCATGGCCTCAAGGATCAGGGGCTGCACGGCTTCAGCGCAGGGCGCGATCGGAAGGCGTAGATCAGGCTGACAAAGCCCAAGCTGCGCCAGAGCAAACTTGGTCGGGGACGGCGAGGCATCGAGGAATAAGGCCTTGTGCAACTGGATCAGACGATCTTGCACATAAAGCGCCTTGGCCCAGTCGGCGGCCTTTAGGGCGTTAAACAGGCTGGCAACCGCGCTAGGCGCAACATTGGCAGTGACCGAGATACAACCGTGCCCGCCATGCGCAACATAGCCTAGCGCCGATGGGTCATCGCCCGACAGCATGATAAATCCTTCGCCGCAAGCTAGCCGCATCAGGCTGGCGCGGGCCAGGTCGCCGGTCGCATCCTTGATCCCAACAATATTGGGCAGATTAGCCAGGCGCGCCACCGTCTCATTACTGATATCAACGCTGGTCCGGCTTGGCACATTATAAATCACAACAGGCAATTGGACGGCATTATTGATCGCCTCATAGTGCCGATAAAGTCCCTCTTGGCTCGGACGGTTATAATAGGGCGTGACCACCAGGGCCGCATCGGCGCCTTCCGCCTTGGCAAACTTGGCCAGTTCAATGGATTCTGCCGTGGCATTGGAGCCGCAACCGGCAATCACCGGGACCCGGCCGGCCACGGTCTTTAGGCACAAGGACACGACCCGGCGATGCTCGTCATGCGACAAGGTTGCGGTCTCGCCCGTGGTGCCAACGGGCACAAGCCCATGGATTCCTTCTGCGATCTGACGCTCGACCAGAGCGACAAAAGCGTCCTCATCCACCTGTCCATTTTGAAAGGGTGTAACCAAGGCCGTAATGGCGCCGTGAAACTGAGGGTGAGACATGGTACGAAAAAAGCCGTAAAACGCCGCGACAAGGGTTGCGGCCTGGGATGTTAGACGGACAATAGGGCGGCAGACCGGTTTGAGGCAACTGCCCCGGGACAATGACTTGGGTTTGAAAGGTGTTTTCGTCTGATGCGGTGTCGCCCTCTTGGCTTAATGGTCGGATTTGCCCTCATTTGTGGCGCAGCGCCCGCCCACGCCTTCGATACGGCCACACCCCAGCTGCCCTATGCGCCATTTCCATCTGGCCCGACCCCGAACGCACCGGCCACAGCCACAGCCCCCCTGCCCAGTCTGGCGCCCTCATTGCCGAATCAGGGTGTGGACGGACTGTCAGCGGCCCTGACCGCCGCCAGTCGCGGCATGGATGGACCGCTTAAGCAGATTGTCAGCACCAGTTCCGATAGCGCCTTGCGCAAGATTGCGCTCTGGGCCTTGGCTGATGGCCTAAATGACCGGCTCAGCTTTGCCGAACTGGACCAGTCGCGCGCCGTGCTTGAAGGCTGGCCGCGCGCAAGCCGTCGGCAATTGGCGACAGAAAAACGTCTTGATAGCTCAAACCTGCCCGACCAACAGATTGTCGACTGGTTCAAGACCGATCCGCCCCAGACCGCACAGGGGGCCATGGCGCTTGCCGGGGCCCTGCGCCGACTAAACAGGATCCCCGCCGCCCAGGCCCTGATTAGCCGGGTCTGGCGCGATACGTTTTTCGATGGTGCGACCCAGGCCAGTATGTTGTTGCGGTTTGGTGACCTCTTGACCCCGCAAGACCATGCCAAGCGGGCGCAAATGCTGTCGCTCGGCAATAATGCCGCCGCGATCCAAGCGCTACTGCCACTATTGGATGAGGATCAAAGGCAATTGGCCGGGGCGCGCCTGTCCTTGCGCGCCGGTGCTAATCTGGACCAAACCTTATTGAGCCTACCGCCGCAGCTGGCTGCTGATCCTTCGCTTACCTATGAAAAAGTGCAATTCCTGCGCAAGGCCGGGCGCGATAGCGAGACCCTAGCCCTGGCCAGCACCCTGCCCCAAGTCCCCGCCTATGAGGAGGCAGCAAGCCGGCTTTGGCATGAGCGACGGCTGATCTTTAATCTCGCCTTGAAGGCTGGAGACTACAAAACCGCCTATCTGGCCGTGAGTAATCATGGCTTTAGCCCCGGTGTTAATTATGTCGAGGCTGAGTTTTTTGCCGGTTGGCTGGCCTTAAGCAAGCTGAATGATCCCGTTTTGGCCGACCAGCATTTTGCCCGCATCCAGGCGACCAGCGCATCGCCCATCACCCAGTCGCGGGCACTATACTGGCGCGGGCGGGCAGGCGAGGCCATGCATGACCCTGTGGCGGCCGCGACCTTTTATGGCGATGGGGCCAAATACATCACCACCTTTTATGGCCAATTATCGGCTGAAAAGGCCGGGCTTGAGCATATTGACCTTCCGCGCGAAGCGCCGCCAAGTGCGGCCGATCAGGCCCGGTTTGAAGACCGCGACATGGTCAAGGCTATTCGCATCCTCAACCAGATCGGCCGCAAAGATCTGGTCAAGACCTTTGTCCTGGCCTTGGACGACACCCTGCCCAATGCCGAGGAATGCGCCCTATTGGTCGATCTGGCCCGCGGCCTTGGCGATCAGGACCTGTCCATGCGGGTGGTGCGCGGCGCAGCCCAACGCGGCCTTGTCCTGCCCGAACGTGGCTATCCGGTGCGTGAAGCGCCTCTCGCCGCCGAGGCGCCAGAGCCTGCGGCCGTGTTTGGCATTACGCGCCAGGAAAGCGGCTTTGATCCACGCGTCCGCTCCGGCGTCGGTGCTCAGGGCATGATGCAGATCATGCCAGCCACGGCCAGGACGACCGCCAAGCGCATCGGTGTTTCCTATGAGCCCGCACGCATGAATGATCCGGACTATAATATGCGTCTGGGCGCGGCCTATCTTGGTCATATGATCAACGGGTTTGGCGGCTCCTATGTGCTGGCCGCAGCCGCCTATAATGCTGGCCCGGGCCGTCCTGCCGCCTGGGTAGGGTTCTGCGGCGATCCGCGCAGCGCCAATACTGACCCGCTGGACTTTATCGAATGCATTCCCTTCGCTGAGACCCGCAACTATGTCATGCGGGTGATGGAAAATGTGCAGGTCTATCGCGCCCGCCTCAATGGCGGCTCTGCGCCCCTGACCCTGTCCAAAGACCTACGTCGGGGCACATTCGGCGCAGGCCTCGCCATCACCGCCCAGAGCGACCCAAGGCCCGCCCCAGAGCTGGGCTCCGATGGCAATGCAGGGTCAACCTTAGCGCAACCATAAAAATTACGTAAAACCAGTCATTTAATTGAAGAATTTTAAAGATTTTTCGAAGGTTTCTGGGTCCACATTGCCACCCGAGGCAATCACTAGGGCTGTGCGCCCGTTCAAGGGCATTTGACCCGATAACAGGGCAGCTAGGCCAACCGCCCCGCCCGGTTCGATCACCAGTTTGAGGTGACGAAACGCAAAGGCCATGGCCGCCAAGACCTGATCATCGGTCACGCTTAGGGCGCCAGCCAGCCTTGGGCCATTAATGGCAAAGGTCAGGTCGCCGGGCCTCGGTGCCATTAGGGCATCGCACAGACTGGCAGGACCCGGCGCGCGCGCGACTGGATGACCGGCAGCCAGACTATCGGCATGGTCGGTAAATCCCTCGGGCTCCACGACATAAAGTTTGGTGGTTGGGCATTTGACTTCAAACGCCAAACCAATTCCGGCCAAAAGCCCGCCACCGGACGCTGGGCACAAGAGCACATCTGGCGCAGCACCAAGCTCCGCAAGCTGTTCCGCGGCTTCTAGACCAACCGTTCCCTGCCCTGCCATGACGAAAAAATCATCAAAGGCTGGCACCACCACAGCGCCGCGCTCGGCAGCAAGCCTTGCGGCCATGGCCTCACGGCTTTGCGTAAACCGGTCATACAAGATTACTTCAGCGCCATAACCGATTGTGGCTTCCCGCTTAATCGCCGGGGCATCTGTTGGCATGACAATCACCGCTGGCATGTCCAATATCTGGGCAGCATGGGCCACGCCCTGAGCATGATTGCCAGACGAAAACGCCACCACGCCGCGGCTGCGCTCATCATCGCTAAGACGACAAAGGCGATTATAGGCGCCGCGAAACTTGAACGAGCCGGTAAGTTGCAAGGTTTCGGCCTTGATCCAGACCGGCCCGCCACAGGCCTGATCCAAGGCATTATTTCTCACCAAGGGCGTGCGTACAGCCAAGCGTTCCAGCCGCCGAGCGGCGTCCTCGACATCGGCGAAGCTTGGCAGATCTGTCCCAGACACTAATCGGTTACCAGACCGTGCAAGATACCGTCCAACATGCCCTCACTCAAGCTATCGGCAGGCTCCCACTTAAAACTTGGACGCACAATCAATAGGGCAACAAGCCCGTGACAGGCCGCCCAAAGCGTCTGGGCAGCGCCATCGACCGTTCCCATGCGCAAGCGACCGCAGGCGGCAATCTCGGCCACGACACTGCGAAAACAGTCATAATTACGCTCGCCAAGCGCCATGTTTTCCTCGGCGCGGTCTTCTGTGATTTCGCCCGGCGTTGCGCCAAACAAGAGCTGATAGGCATTGGGGTTTTTCAGCGCAAAATCCATATAGGCAGCCAGCATGGCCCTCACCCGCACAACCGGGTCGGTCGGCATCTGGGCAATGGCCGTATTGGACGCTAACAGGTGCTGGATCGCCTCAGCACAGATCTCAAGCAGGATCTCAGCCTTGTCCGTAAAATGCATATAAAGCGCGGTCGAAGACAGCCCAACCTCATCAGCAATCTTGCGGATGGTGGCGCCCTCATAGCCCTCCGCGACAAAAATCCGCTCGGCCGCGAGCAAGATTTCAGCACGTCTCAAATGGCCATCACCCTTGGGCTTGCGCGAAGACTTTGGCGGCTTGGCAAGGATTAGGGACAAGTCAGACTCCAGACTATTTTTCAACCCGACCAATAAACGAGAAACCCATGGCGGCGGCAAGCCCTTAAAGCCGCGACGTTTCCCGCATAGGGGGAAGGCCTTGTTCGCTTAGCAACCCCCAATTGCTGTTACAACCCTTGCGGGATCGTCAAGGTGCGTGCCGTTCCAGAATGGAATGGCACATGACCGGCAAGCGCCAATCCACACAAACAGCCCCCTGGCTGACCATGATCAGGCCAACGGCCCGGCGCGGGGCTTCGCCGACCCAGTTAGCGGTCTTGGCCAGTGTCATCCTAGGTCTTGGCATAGGCATTGTTCTTGTGCCGCATGGGATCTGGGCCTTGGCCCATTCGGCGTTTGCGAGCCTGTTTGTGGGCGCTAGCCTGCTGAAGATCACGGCCGTGCTTCTGGCCCAAGCCCAAGCCCAAGCCTCCGATCCAAAAATTCCGAGCCGCCGCGACCCCGCCCTACCCGTCTATTCGATCCTTGTGCCGCTCTATCGCGAGGCCGATATGGCGCGGCAGATCGTCGATGCCCTTAAGGCCCTATCCTATCCCCGCGCGCGCTTGGAGGCGATATTGGTGGTCGAGGCTGATGATCAGGCGACGCGCAAGGCGCTCTGTGCCGCAAGACCACCGCGCTGGATGCGGGTCATGACCGCAGCCGATGGTCAGCCACGCACCAAGCCCCGCGCTTGTAATCTGGCCCTAGCCCAGGCCAGAGGCGATCTGGTCGTGGTCTATGATGCCGAGGACCGGCCTCACCCCCACCAGTTGCTGGAAGCGGCCATGGCTTTCGCAGAAGGCGGGCCGAAACTAGGCTGTCTGCAAGCGCCCTTGCGAATCCCAACCTGCCAAGGCTTTTTCGCGCGCCAGTTTGCTTTGGATTATGCCGTACAGTTCGAGACCCTATTGCCTGCCCTGGTGCGCGCCGGACGCCCCATACCGCTGGGCGGAACCAGCAATCATTTGCGCACAGACGTGTTGCGCGCGCTCGGCGGTTGGGATCCCTACAATGTCACTGAAGATGCCGATTTGGGCTTTCGTCTGGCCTATAGCGGGTATGGCACAGCGCTGTTGCGCTTGCCGACCTATGAGACCCCGACCCGAAGCTTTCGCACCTGGTTGCCCCAGCGCGCCCGTTGGCTAAAGGGTTATCTCCAGACCCTGCTGGTCTGGACCCGCGCGCCCGGGCGACTGAAGGTGCAGGACCAGATCACGCTTTGGGTAACCTTGGGCCTCTCAGTCCTATCGGCCCTGATCCATGCCCCCTTAATGCTTTGGCTGCTGATCCAGACCGTATTTGCGATTATCGGTCACCCGGATACCCGTTGGGCCCTAGATCTAGCCGTCCTCGTGCTCGGCTGGAGCGCGACGGGGATAGCTATGCGGGTGGGTGCAAACCGAACGGGTTTTGCCTTCAGGCTCAGTGATCTTGTGCTCTCGCTAGCCTATTGGCCCTTGGCAAGCCTGGCCGCATCTAAGGCGATCCTACAACTGATCCTGCGCCCGTTTCACTGGGACAAGACCCCGCATCAACCCGAAGCTTTACGAACCGCCCCCTAAGCGCCTATTTCAGGGGTTATGAGCTCAAATCCAAAAGTCGCCGCCACGCCGCTTGTCATGCGCACCACCGCCTGGAAGGACTATGCCCTGCTCGATAGCGGTCATGGCCGCAAGCTGGAGCGTTATGGCCCCTATCAGGTGGTCCGGCCCGAGCCGCAGTGCCTGTGGGCCCCACGTCTGGCCGAAAGCGTCTGGGCCAAGGCCGATGCTGTGTTTGATCCGACCGATGAGGATGAGGCTGGGCGCTGGCGGTTTTCCAAGCCAACCAAGGAGACCTGGCCGCTCGGCTGGCGCGATGTCAAATTTCATGGCCGCTTTACCGCCTTTCGTCATCTGGCCTTCTTTCCTGAACAGGCCGCCAACTGGACCTGGCTGGATGAACGGGTGCGCCAAAGGGTGGCCAAGGGCGGCGAGCCCCCCAAGATTCTCAACCTATTTGGCTATACGGGCGTGGCCAGCCTGGTCTGCGCCGCCGCAGGCGCTGCGGTTACCCATGTCGATGCCTCGAAGAAAGCCATTGGCTGGGCCAGGGACAATGCAGCCTTGTCGGGCTTGAGCGAGGCCCCGATCCGCTGGATTTGTGAGGATGCGCGCAAATATGTTCAGCGCGAAGTGCGGCGCGGCACCAAGTATGACGGCATTATTCTGGACCCGCCCAAATATGGTCGCGGGCCGACCGGCGAGGTCTGGCGGCTGTTTGAGGACCTGCCTGAGCTCTTGGGCCTATGTTGCGAACTTTTAAGCGAAAATGCTGAGTTTTTAATCTTAAATGCCTATGCCGAACGCATTAGTGGCCTGTCCCTAGCGGGACTGATGGCCGATCAGATGCAGGGGCGCGGCGGCACGATTGACTGGGGCGAATTGGCCTTGATGGAGGATAGCGAAACCCGCGGTGTCGGCCTGTCCTTCTTTGCCCGCTGGGCCGCGCAAAACCCATGACCAGCCGGACCATCACCTCCCTGACCAATCCCACGGTCAAGGCCGTGCGGGCCTTGCATATGCGTAAAGACCGCGAGGACAGTGGCCTGTTCCTAGCCGAGGGCCTGAAGATCATTACCGAGGCTGTGGACCTGGGCCATGCGCCCAAGGTCTTGCTGCACGGGGCAGAGGCGGCCAGCCATCCGGTGTTCCAGCGCGCCGCCCAGGCCGCCCATGATGGCGGCGGCGAGGTGATCGAGGTCAGCCGCGACATCCTCGAAAAGGTCTCGCGCCGCGATAACCCCCAGGCCGTGGTTGGGGTGTTTGAGCAGGTCTTTACACCCCTTAGCGCCATTGAGCCGCATGCGGCAGCCTGTTGGGTCGGGCTTCAGGCTGTGCGCGATCCGGGCAATCTGGGCACCATCATCCGCACCGCCGATTCGGCCGGTTGCGGCGGCGTCATCCTGATTGGGGATTGCACTGACCCCTATTCGGTCGAGGCTGTGCGCGCCACCATGGGCTCGATCTTTGCCGTCCAGATCGCCAAGGCGACAATCGAGGAATTTATCGACTGGCGCAAATCCTGGCCCGGCAGTGTGGTTGGCACGCTCCTGACCGCCACCCACGATTACAAGGCGGCCCCCTATCAGCGCCCGACCTTGATCCTGATGGGCAATGAACAGGCGGGCCTGCCGCCTCAGCTAGAGGCGGTTTGCGACGTCGCCGTCAAGATCCCCATGCGCGGCCGCGCTGATAGTCTGAACCTGTCAGTGGCCACCGGCATTATGATCTATGCGGTGACGGAATAGAGGCGTTTAGGTCCCGCGCGGCTTGGCCCTAGCCGTCGGCGCGGTATTGACCGGGTCTTCAGGCCAGACATGGCGCGGATAGCGGCCGCGCATGTCGGAGCGCACATCCTTCCATGAGCCGCGCCAAAAGCCCGGCAGGTCCTTAGTCACCTGGATCGGACGATGCGCTGGCGATAACAGGGCCAAGGTCAGGGGCAGGCCCGCAACGATTGGATGGCTGGCCAGACCGAACAATTCCTGCACCCGCACAGCCACCATTGGCCCGCCCTCGGCGGCATAGTCAATGCTGAGACGCGAGCCGGTCGGGGCAACAAACCGCTCTGGCGCTAGGGTCTCCATCCGCCTTTGCTGGTCCCAGGGAATGAGGGATAGAAGCGCCTGTTCAAGGGCTGCTGCGCCAATATCGGCCAGTCTTTGACGCCCGCTGACAAGGGGGGCGAGCCAATCCTCTAGCCGCTCTAACAAGCCCTGATCCGAGAAATCTGGCCACCCATCGGGGTCCGCCGCCCGCAAAAATCCGATTCTGGCGCGCAAGGAAACCGCCCCCTCGCCCCAGTTCAGGCTAGGCAAGCCGTCTTGCCGCACCTGATCCAGCAAGGCGGCCGCGATCAGGGCCGGGTCGGGCTTAGCGATCAGCTTTTCTTCAATGACAATCTTGCCAAGGCGGCGCAAGCGCTTGGCGCGCATATTGCCGGTGGGACCGGGCTCTAGCCGGTCCTCATCGGTGATCTGGTCGGCAAAGGCCGCGAGGACCCGCGCCTCATCAAGCGGGGCGGCCAGCAAGATGCGGTCCTTGGCCTCACCGGCCCCAAGCTCGCCCACCGCCAGCCAGGCCTCGCGCGCCAAGGCATCGGTAGGGTTCAGATAGGCGCCGCGCCCACCGACCAATTGATATTCGCCCAAGGGTCCCCGCGCCCGCGCCACCCGTTCCGGATAGGCCAGGGCCAAGAGTTGCGCCTCGTCCAGCGGTGTCGCGCCTCGGCTTGGCCTGCCTGCCGCCTTGGCCCAACGGTCGGCCAGAAGATTGGCCTCCTTGCCCCTTGGCGTTGGATCTCGATCGGCCTGTTGCAACCGATCGCGCAGGTCGGTGCTGGTGCCGCCAAGGCCGCGCTCACTGATCACAGCGGCAATCTTGGCGGCCCTAAGACCCGCCCCAGCCTCAGCCCCGCGCAGGACCATATGCGCCAGACGCGGCGGCAGGGGCATGGTACTCAAGGCCCGGCCATGATCGGTCAGATCGCCTCGGTCATCCACAGCCCCCAGCCGCTTGAGCAGGCCGACCGCCTCAGCCATGGCCACACCTGGCGGGGCATCGAGAAAGGCCAGATCACCGACATCCCTTGCCCCCCACCGCGCCAAATCCAGCGCCAGGCCGGACAGGTCGCTATCAAGGATTTCAGGCCGCGCAAAAGCGGGCAAGGCCCGGGTCTCGGCCTCGTCCCACAGCCGATAGGCAAGGCCTGGCTCAGTGCGCCCCGCCCGGCCCCGGCGCTGATCGGCCCCGGCGCGGCTGACCCGCACCGTCTCCAGCCGCGTCAAGCCACTGGCTGGATCATAACGCGGCACCCGCGACAGGCCGCAATCAAGCACCATGCGCACCCCATCAATGGTCAGGCTGGTTTCGGCGATGGCGGTTGCCAGCACCACCTTGCGCCGCCCCGCTGGCGATGGGGCTATGGCCAGGTCCTGGGCGCGCAAATCTAGAGCACCATAAAGCGGCGCGACATCGCAATTGGCGGCAAGGCCTGCATCTAACAAAAGCCGCTCGAGACGGCGGATTTCGCCCTGGCCTGGCAAAAACACCAAAAGGCTGCCTGGCTGTTCGGCCATGATCTTGCGCACAGCCCGGGCGGCATGGTCCTCCAGCCTGCGGGCGGGATCACGGCCCAGATAGACCGTCTCGACCGGAAACTGCCGACCCGCGCTTTCGATCACAGGGGCCTGACCCAAGAGGCTAGCAACCCGCGCGCCATCCAGCGTGGCGGACATGACCAGCAGCCTTAGGTCCGGACGCAGAACCGATTGCGCATCAATCGCCAGCGCAAGGCCCAGATCGGCATCGAGGCTGCGTTCGTGAAATTCGTCAAACAGGACCGCGGCAATGCCCTCAAGCCCAGGGTCATCGAGGATCATCCGGCTAAATACGCCCTCTGTAACCACCTCAATGCAGGTCTTGGCGCTGATCTTGGACTCCAGCCGCACGCGCAGGCCCACCGTCTGACCGACGGCCTCGCCAAGGCTTGCCGCCATTCGCGCTGCGGCGGCGCGGGCGGCCAGACGCCGAGGCTCCAACATAATGATCTTGCCACCGCCCACCCAGGCCTCAGCCAGCAGGGCCAGCGGCACGCGCGTGGTCTTGCCTGCGCCGGGCGGTGCGACCAGAACAGCGCTGGTATTGGCAATAAGCGCCGCTTTCAGGTCTGGCAGGGCCGATTCGATTGGCAAGGTCATAGACTTGGTCACTTATCAGACTTTCGTCGCCCAAGCTTCGAGCGATTGGACGTGAATGTGCTAAACCGGGCACACAGGCGCGATCCTTTTGGCG
Organism: Caulobacteraceae bacterium; assembly: GCA_947452365.1. Classification (GTDB taxonomy): domain Bacteria; phylum Pseudomonadota; class Alphaproteobacteria; order Caulobacterales; family Caulobacteraceae; genus CAISGS01. Next base: position 7,977 of record CANGCO010000011.1, on the reverse strand, counting down.
CAAGCATTGCCTAAAAGCGATTGGCTGACTAACGTCGCGTCCAGCAAATCATTTGGAGCCTCGCAGTAGGCTCTGCCTCAGGGGGCTAAACACTATGGCTTTAGACGCCGCACCGAGCGGACACCGACTTCTGATCAAGAAATCGATTGATCAGATCCAGCGCGAGGCTCAGGGCCATGCGCTGAAACGTACCCTTGGACCCGTCAATCTGGTGTTTCTAGGCATTGGCTGCATCATCGGGGCGGGCATTTATGTCATGACCGGCAATGCGGCGGCCAATTTTGCCGGACCCGCCGTCATGCTGTCCTTCATCATTGCCGGCCTGGCCTGCGCCTTTGCCGGGCTTTGCTATGCCGAGCTGGCCTCGACCATGCCGGTGGCCGGATCGGCCTATACCTATGCCTATACGACGCTAGGCGAGGTGTTTGCCTGGACCATGGGCTGGTTATTGGTACTCGAATACGGGGTTGCGGCCGCAACCGTTGCAGCGGGCTGGACCGGTTATGCGACCAGTCTTTTGAAAGATTTGGGGCTGGTTATACCGCCGCAATATACCAGCTCCTTTATCCAGTCGGTTGCCGGGCCAGACGGGGCCTTGGCCTTTGTCACCACGGGCAGCTTTAACCTGCTTGGCGCGCTCGGCATCTTGGTCGTCACCGGCCTGTTGGTGCTGGGCGTGTCTGAATCGGCCAATGTCAATAATGTGATCGTGATGATCAAGGTTGGCATTCTGTTGCTGTTTATCGGTTTTGGCGTGTTTTACATCCACACCGAAAACTGGCACCCCTTCATCCCGCCCAATAATGGCCATATGTTCGGCTATGGCGTCAGCGGTGTGTTCCGCGCCGCCTCCGTGATCTTTTTTGCCTATGTGGGCTTTGAAGCGGTTTCGACCGCAGCCGCCGAGGCTAAGAACCCGCAAAAAGATATCCCTGTCGGCATTCTTGGCTCGCTGGTCATCTGCACCATCATTTATATGGCCGTCGCCGCCGTGCTGACCGGGGTTGTGCCCTATACAAAGCTGGGCGTGCCTGAGCCCATCGCCGTGGCTGTGGATGCCATGAACCTTCCTTGGTTTGCCAAGTTGATCAAGATCGGTGCCATTGCTGGCCTGTCCTCGGTCATGCTGATCCTGACCTATGGCCAGACCCGCGTATTCTTTGCCATGGCGCGCGACGGCCTGCTGCCCAAGGTGTTTGCCACCTTGCACGCCAAGTTCCGCACGCCCTGGATCGGCACACTCTTGCTCGGCGCAGCGATCGCCATTGCCGCAGGCCTGCTGCCCATTACTATTTTGGGTGATCTGGTGAGCCTGGGCACAGCAGCGGCGTTTGGCATTGTCTGCCTCAGCGTCATCTATCTGCGCAATACCCGCCCAGATCTTGAGCGGCCATTTGCTGTGCCGCTTGGCGGCATTCGGATTAATGGCATCTGGCTGGGTACGGTTCCAGTGCTTGGCATACTGATGTGCCTAGTCATGGCCGCGCCCTTGGTCGCCGATATCATTATTAAGGCCATGACCGGTGACCCCATTCCAGCGATTATTCTGGTCAGCTATGCAGCGGTCGGGGCGTTAATCTATATCGTCTATGGCTATAAGCATTCGCGCCTATCCAAGGGCCTGGACGTTCTGGATGTCGGCCCGGGTGCGCTGGACATTCCAGGCCATACTCACACCATGGGTGACAAGTCTGATCTCTAAACCGATTTAGAGTGCCAAGATCATGGCCCGCTATCGCAAGATGGCGGGCCATTTTCGTTTGGCGCTTAGCCAACAAAGCCCTTGCGCCGCATCCAGTCTAGGCAGGTGGCGACGCTCTGGGCCATCTTGTCGGGCTGGCCCATATAATAATGGCTAGCCCCCTGAATGACCTGCATCTCCTTATCCGCATGGCCAACGCCGTCGAATATCCGGCGCGTATGCGACGGCGTGCAGGCATCATCGGCTGAGTTTTCGATCACCAAGACCGGCACACTGATATTTGCTGCACATTTGGGGCCATCGGCGCGGCTATGGCTAAATGACCATTGCGACAGCCAAGACCGCAGGCTGGAATAGCGCGCCAGACCCGCTGGGCTCATATTCACAACGGATGGAACCCCCATATAGCACCAGTTTGGGCCCTGCCGATCATTGGCATCCACGGCGAGGTCAAGCCAGCGCGGATCGGCCATGGTGCCATGCACAACAAAGGCCCGCTCCATCTCGCCGCGCGGGTTGCGCTTCAGGGCCTCAAGCTCGGTCTGGACCCAGGCATCAATCTTGGCCGACCGGGCAATCTGGGCGGCGCGATAACGATCCAAAAACGCCTGGTCATAGGGCGGCTTGATCAGGTCGCCATAGAGATCAAGCTCTGGGTCGCGATGATTGGGATTGCTCTCATCCAAAATCGAGGAATCAATCCATTCGGTCAGGGTAATGGCGCGCGACACATGCGCCGCGAGCTGCATTACCCCGTCGGCTGGGATCAGGCCCGCCCGTGTCAGATCAAATTCATCGCCCGCTGGCGTATGGGTCAGGCTTGGATGCTCGGCTTGCGATTGATAAAACAGCGATAAGGACCCGCCGCCGGACCAGCCGGCCAGCACCACCTTTTCAAAACCCAGCTTTTCGCGCGCATAGCGGACATAGGCCCCCAGATCAGCGGCCACCTTTTCCATGATCAGGCCGCTATCATTATGCGGATAGCGGCTGGCCGCGCAGAGGGTCGGGATGCCGGCAGCGGCCATGGCATTGGTCATAGGCAAGAGGTTCATCACCCCGGTCGGGTGCATGAAAATGACCACTGTGCGGCAAGGCGGGGCTGGATTGGGGCCCGTCGTGATGGGGCGCAGATACTGGCCCTCGACCAAGACCTGATCGACCGCGCCGCCATAGGTCTCTTTGAAGCTGGAATTTTCCCGCCAGTACAGGTGAAACGGGACACGATCAAAGGCATATTGCGGCACGGCCATGGATTTTCCTCCCTTGCCCCTTTCTTATTGGGGGCTAAACAATGATCTTAAGGCCTAAATTCGATTTGAGGAGCCGCCATCTTGGACGCCGCCACGCCTGCCATCAATGCCATGATCGCCCCGGTCACGCCCTTGCAGCAAAACTGCACCATTGTCTGGTGCACCAAGACCCTAAAGGCGGCGATTATTGATCCGGGCGGCGAGACACCCCGCCTTTTGGGCGCCATAGCCGAGCGCGGCCTGACCCTGGACAAGATCTGGATCACCCATGGCCATCTAGACCATGCTGGCGCTGCCCAGGCGATCAAGGACATTACCGGTGTGCCGATCGAAGGCCCGCACAAGGCCGACCAGTTCTGGATTGATGATATTCCCGAAAGCGGCCGCAAATACGGCCTGCCGGACGCCAAGAGCTTTAAGCCCGACCGCTGGCTCGAGGACGGCGATGTCGTCACCTTGGGCGAGACTGAGTTTGAGGTCCTGCATTGCCCAGGCCACACGCCCGGCCATGTGATCTTTTTCCATCGCGCCTCACGCTTTGCCCAGGTCGGTGATGTCCTGTTCAAGGGCTCAATCGGCCGGACCGACTTTCCGCAAGGCAATTTCGAGCACCTGATTGCCGCCATTACCCAAAAGCTTTGGCCGCTGGGCGATGATGTTCAGTTCGTGCCCGGCCACGGGCCCATGTCGACCTTTGGGGCTGAGCGCAAATCCAACCCCTATGTCTCGGATTTAGCGCTAGAATCCATGAATATCTAAATCGTCGCACATGCGACGGAAACCGCCCCGTCATGCGTTAAAACATTACCAAGGTTTTTTGACCGGTTCAGGGTCGTGACTTGTGCGAGGTGTGTTTATGACGACCAAGACCGGAGCGGTGCCTTCCACGCGGCCCAATATACCAAGGCCGGTCGGGATTGGCCTAGGCGTTATCGGCCTCATCTTGGCGGCGGTGTTTGCCTGCCAGGTGTTTAAACCGGGACCAAAGGCTGATCCCTATCGCCTTGCCTCGGTCGAACAGGGTGATGTCACCAAGACGGTGTCAGCCTCTGGTACGGTCCAGGCCCTGGTCACGGTTCAGGTCGGCTCGCAATTATCCGGCCTCGTCACCCAGGTGCTGGTCGATTTCAATAGCAAGGTCAACAAGGGCCAGGTTCTGGCCATTATCGACGCTAAGACCTATGCCAGCCGGGTGGACCAGGCCAGGGCCGATCTTTCCGCTGTTTCGGCAGGTTTGAACCAGCAGCGCGCGGCCCTAGTTCAGGCCGAGGCGCAAAGACGGGTTGACCAGGCCGCCTTTAACCGCACCAAGACCCTGTCAGACCAAGGCTTTGCCTCGGGCCAGGCGCTAGACCAGGCCAGGGCCGCTATTGCCCGCTCTGACGCCGGCGTTAGCTTGGCAAACGCTCAGATCAAGGCCCAGGCGGCGCGGGTGAGCCAGTCGAGGGCGGCCCTCAATGCCAATCTCTATGATCTTGGCCGCACCAAGGTGGTGTCCCCGATTGATGGTGTGGTGGTCGACCGCCAGATTGATCCGGGCCAGACCGTCGCGGCCAGCTTTCAGGCCCCGGTCCTGTTTCGCATCGCCCAGGACCTGTCCAAGCTTCAGGTCAAGATCATGGTCGATGAGGCCGATATTGGCGAGATTAAAGAAGGCCAGGTCGTGCGGTTTGTCGTCGATTCCTATCCGGACGAGACCTTTACTGGCCTTGTCACCCAGGTGCGCAAACAGCCCGAAACCCAGCAAAATGTGGTCGCCTATGCGGTCATGGCCGAGGCTCCAAATACTGGCGGCAAGCTCTTGCCCGGCATGACGGCCAATGCCGATATCGTGATTGAAGAGCGCAAGAATGTGCTCAAGGTCCCGGCTGCTGCCCTACGCTTTAAGCCTGCTGATATGCAAACTGCACCCACAGTCAGTGGTGGCGGTGGCGGCGGTGGCGGCGGAATGGGCGGACCGCCCCAGCCGACCAATACACCGCGCACGGGCAGCGCAAACGCCAGCGGTGCAGGCGGTGGCACTCGGCTTCTGGACCAACTCAATCTGACCAATGCCCAAAAGGCAAAAGCCAAGCCGATTATGGAGGCCATGGCCAAGCAAAGCGCCGCCGCAGGCGATGACCGCGCCGTCCGCAGCAAGATCCGCGAACAGGCCTATGCTAAATTGGAGCCCTTGCTGCAATCAGACCAGAAGGCGCGCCTGATTGTCCTGCGGGCGCAATTTGCAAGTCGTCGTCCGGGCGCAAAGGCGGCGGGCGTGGTCTGGATCATCAAGGACAAGACGCCTTGGCCCTTAGTGGTCCGCATTGGGGCATCGGATGGCTCCGTGACCGAGATTGAGGGCGCATTAAGGCCCGGCGATCAGGTGATTATTGGCGGTGGCCCAAAGCCCCTGCCGCAGTTGCGCACACCGTTTAGCGCCGCCCCGACCCGGCCACGGCCTTAAGAGCCGGGTCATGATTGCGGTACAGGACCTATTTAAAATTTATACCATGGGCGGCGAGCCGCTCGCCGCTCTGGACGGGGTCAGTTTAAGCTTTGATCGCGGCGCCTATCTTTCGGTCACCGGCCCATCGGGCTCTGGCAAATCGACCTTGATGAATGTGCTCGGTGGTTTAGATCGCCCCACCCGCGGTACCTATACCTTTGAAGGCGAGGATGTCAGCGGCCTTGATGATGACCAATTGGCGCATTTTCGCAATCAGCGCATTGGCTTTGTCTTTCAGTCCTTTCAGCTTCTGGCCCGCCAAACCGCTCTGCAAAACGTCGAGCTGCCAATGATTTATGCTGGGGTTTCGCCCAAGGACCGCGAGGACCGGGCCATCCAGATGTTGGGCAAGGTAGGCTTAAGCGAACGCATCCATCATCGCCCCACCCAGCTCTCGGGCGGCCAACAGCAAAGAGTGGCCATAGCCAGGGCCTTGGCCAATAGCCCCGACCTGCTGCTAGCCGACGAACCCACAGGGGCGCTGGACAGTGCGACAGGCAAGGATGTTCTGGCCCTGTTTGAGACCCTTAATCGCGAAGGTCTGACCGTGATTGTGGTGACCCATGATGCCAGTGTCGCGGCCAGAGCCAAGCGTCAGATCGGGTTTGAGGATGGCCGTATTGTTTTGGACAAGGTCCTGCGCCCATGAAACGTATGGATCTGGTGCGGTCGGCAGCCGGCGCAATTATTGCCCATCCCATGCGCAGCGCCCTCACCTCGCTTGGCGTCGTGATTGGCGTCGCCGCCGTTGTGATCATGACCTCGATCGGGCTCGGCGCTCAGCAACGCGTGATGGGGGCAATTTCGGGGCTAGGCTCTAATCTGATCATTATATCGCCCTCCGCCTCGCGCTCTGGCTTTGTCGCCCAGGCGGCGGGAACCGATATCTCCATCACAGGAGCCGATGCCGAAGCCCTCGCCAAACAGCTTGATGGCGTAGTGGCTGTGGCCCCCAGTGTGCGCGGCCAGGCCCAACTCGCCGCCGAAGGCACCAATTGGAATAGCCGCATTGAGGGGGTAACCCCCGACTATCTGATCGCCAGAGACCTAAGCATTGGCCAGGGACGCATGTTTGATGATCGCGAGGCCAGGCAGGGGCGAACCGTTGCCGTAATCGGCACGACTGTGGCGCGCGAATTGTTTGGTGAGGCCGACCCCCTTGGCAAGCGCATCCGGGTCGGCGGCTCACCCTTTCAGGTCGTTGGCGTCCTGACCCCCAAGGGGCAAAGCGGCTTTGGCCAGGACCAGGACGATATTGTGCTTGGCCCCCTAGGCGCGGTGCGCTCGCGGGTCGTCGGTCGCAGGGTCAAGGGCGACGCGGTCCAGACGATCTATCTGAAAACCGCCAGCGAAAAGGATCTGGACCGGGTCCAAGAAGACGCCACAAATCTGTTACGCGAACGCCACCGCATCCGCGAAGGCCAGGACGATGATTTTCAAGCCCAGAACATGGCCTCTATTCTCAAGGCATCCGAAGCGGCCACCCAGACCTTTACCATATTGCTGGCAGCGGTCGCGGCCGTATCCCTCGTGGTCGGCGGCGTTGGGATTATGAACATCATGCTGGTGGCTGTGACCGAGCGCACTCGCGAGATTGGCCTGCGCATGGCGGTGGGGGCCAAGCGCGCCGACATATTGGCCCAATTTGCCTTGGAATCGGTCGCCCTATCGCTGGCCGGCGGGGTTATCGGCCTTTTGATTGGCGTAATCGGCACAGTCATACTAGCCAAGCTGGCTGGCTGGCCGATTGCCATTGCCTCCTGGGCCGCGCCCTTGGCCCTCGGGTTTTCGGTGCTGGTTGGCCTCGTATTTGGCGCCTATCCGTCCTGGCGCGCAGCCCAGCTTGATCCGATCGAGGCCCTTCGCCGCGAATAGGGCCTAGAGCGGGGTGCAGACATCGCCAGACCGGGCCTGCGCCGCTGCAGCAAAGGTTTCAGCCGAAGGCGCCAGCCGCCGCTCCAGCACAATGCCGCGGACGGTTGGCGACTGCACGACCGTGCCCAGCCCGGTTGGGGCAACCTGCCCTTTGGCGACCAAGACCAGTTGCACCCCATCAGGGGCCTGACGGTCATTAATGGCAAATATATTGTCGCTATTGGCCGCATAGACCGAGACCGACATATAGTCCGCGGCCTTGGCTGCCATGATCCGCACCGGCCCCTTGCTTAGGTCATAAACACAAGACGAATAGGCCAGATCGGGTGAAGGCCGAACCACTGAACGCGACGCCTCGCTGGTGCGTGGGCCATGAAACCAGACATTGATCTTTTGCTCGCCAAAGCTCAGCCGCTTGAGCGCCACGCCCATGATCAGGTTTGGCGTCGCCAATATGACGGCCAGATGCACAATGACGGCCGTCACGACCACCAGGGCCGCCGATTTGAAAAATCCGCTCATGCGGCACCTTTTACACAAGACACTGTTTTCAGGGTTGGAAAGGCAATGGCGGCGAAATTGGCCCTAGCCGCGTCTTGCGGATTATAGAGCCGCAAGGTCAGGCTGAAATTTCCAGCATTTTTAGAGGAAATCCAGTC
>CANGCO010000010.1 GCA_947452365.1 Caulobacteraceae bacterium | reverse complement strand
CGGACCCCCAAAAAGGTTCCCCATACCGAGTGACATAACCCGACAGACGCCCGTGGCCAGAGCCCTAACATAGGGCCCAATTGTCGCACCTTGGCCGCAAGCCTGCCGCATTGCTCGAATAACTTGGCTTGCATACGCATTGTTCCGCCTCTTGCCAAGACGCCAGCATGCTCAAGAATGGTTTCAAGTTGGCGACGGCGCGCCTATGTTGGCCATATAGTCGTCTTTTTTCGGACCCAAGCTCATGACCCTTCCCGCTGCGACCCCGCCCCTGCTCGAATCCAATGGGGTTGATCCCGAGCGCGCCCGCACGATTCTTGCCGATGCCCTGCATGGGGCCGATGATGGCGAGCTTTATATGGAGCGGTCTGAAAGCGAATCCTTCGTGTTTGATGATGGCCGTCTGAAATCGGCCGCCTATGATTCGGGCGAAGGTTTTGGCCTGCGCGTGGTGGCGGGCGAGACCGCAGGCTATGCCCATGCCAGCGAGATTACCGAGGCCGCAATTGGCCGAGCCGGGCAATCGGCCAGCCTGGCTCGGCGCGGCTATAGTGGCAGTGCCGATCTGGCCCCGCGCCAGACCAATGAACGCCTCTATTCCGATGCCGACCCCCTGGCCCAGCCCAGCTTTAGCGGCAAGATCGAACTCCTCCAGGAAATCGACGCCTTTGCCCGCGCCCGCGATCCGCGCGTGGTTCAGGTCATGGCCTCGGTTGCTGGTGAGCGGCGCACGGTCGAGATCTTGCGCGCCGATGGCCGCCTGCTGCGCGATGTTCGCCCCCTGGTGCGGCTCAATGTCCAGATCACGGTCGAGCGCGATGGGCGGCGCGAGTCTGGCTCATCGGGCGCCGGTGGCCGCGCGGGCTATGAGGCCTGGATTTCACCGGACAAGTGGCAAGATCAGGTCGATGAGGCCCTGCGCCAGGCCCTGGTCAATCTCGATGCTATAGCAGCGCCTGCGGGCGAGATGGATGTGGTGCTTGGCCCCGGCTGGAACGGGGTCCTGCTGCACGAGGCGGTCGGCCACGGTCTGGAGGGTGATTTTAACCGCAAGGGTATTTCAGCCTTTTCCGATCGCATGGGCGAGCGAGTAGCGGCCAAGGGCGTTACCGTGTTTGACGACGGCTCCATCGCCGGACGGCGCGGGTCCTTAACCATTGACGATGAGGGCACGCCGACCGAGCGCACCGTCCTGATCGAGGACGGCATATTGGTGGGTTATATGCATGATCGCATGAGCGCGCGGCTAATGGGCCTTACCGCCACCGGCAATGGACGTCGTCAGTCCTATGCCCATATGCCCATGCCGCGCATGACCAATACCGGCATGATGAATGGCACTGTGCCTCAGGCCGAAATGATCGCCTCAATGAAGCGCGGCCTCTATTGCGCCAATTTCGGCGGCGGCCAGGTCGATATTACCAACGGCAAGTTCGTGTTTCAGTGCACCGAGGCCTATCTGGTCGAGGACGGCAAGATCACGGCCCCGGTCAAGGGCGCAACCCTGATCGGTGACGGCCCCAGCGCCCTGACCCGGGTCGAGATGATCGGCGATGATTTCGACTTTGATCCGGGCGTTGGGGTCTGCGGCAAGGGCGGCCAGAGCGTGCCCGTTGGGGTCGGCCAGCCCTCGCTCAAGATCAGGGGCCTGACCGTGGGCGGGACCAGCCTTTAGGGCCCGCCCCCTAACCTACTTTACCCCATGCGCCAGCTTTTTCAGCCAAGGGCTGGCTATCGCCATCACAATGCCAAGGCCAATAGCCCATAGGCCTATGGTCTGGAAGACGGCGCTATAATTGGCCAGCGCGCCCTTGGGGTCGAGCACCTGTCCGGCCACGGTCTCGGTCGCAGTCAGATTGGCAACAAACCCGCCCAGATACTGGGCCCAAGAACTGGCCAGGAACCAGACCGCCATAATGGTCGAGACCACGGCGGGCGCAGACAGCTTGGTCATTTGCGACAGGCCAACCGGGCTTAGGAAAAGCTCGCCCGTGGTGTGGAACATATAGGCCAGGGCCAAGAAGATCAGCGGCACCTTATAGGCCCCGTCAGCGAACTTAACGCCCGCCACCAGGATCAAGAATCCGATCCCGACCTGAACCAGGGCCAGCGAAAACTTCATTGGCGAGGACGGGTCCAGATTGCGCCGCCCCAAAAATGCCCACAGCGCCGCAAAGGCCGGGGCAAACAGCAGGATAAAGCCCGAATTAAACGACTGGGCCTGGGACGCCGTCATGGATGAGCCGCCCGGCAAGGCCAACTGGGTATTGCGATCGGCAAATTGGTTGAGCGAGGAACCGGCCTGTTCAAACAGGGTCCAGAACACCACCGATGCGCCAATGAGCACCAAGGCCAAGATCATACGCGAGCGCTCAACCGGCGTGCATTTTGTCGCCATAAACCAGGCCAAATAGCCTAGAATAATCACCGAGCCTGCGCCCAACATATAACCCACCGAGGCGTTTTTCTGCACCAAAAGCCAGACCAGGCCAACGCCAAGCACGCCGAGCAAATAGATCAGCCATTCGGTATTGATCGGGCCAAGAACGGGTTTGGCAAGCTTTACCGGCTCTGGCGGTTCGCCCTTGCCCTCAAGCATGGGCTTGCCCAGCATAAAGACCACCCAGCCTGCGGCCATGCCAATCCCGGCCAGGCCAAACCCGGCCCACCAGCCAATTTCTTGACCCAGTCGCCCGCAAACAATAGCGGCAACAAAGGCGCCCAGATTAATGCCGTAATAATAGAGGGTGAAACCGGCATCGCGGCGCGGATCATTTTCCGGATAAAGCTGGCCGACGATCGAGGATATATTGGGCTTCAAAAAGCCAACCCCCATAATGATCAGGGACAGGGCCAGGAACATGATGTCCTGATAAATCTTTGGTCCCTTAACCACCGATAATTCATAACTACCCTTGGTCAGGGTCGCGGGGATCGGCGCGGTCGCAGGCAGGCCCTTAATCTGAAGATCACCGGCCTCATTGGCCCCAAACGCATATTCGGCATCGGCGACCTTGAGCTTGACCTCGCGGTCTGCGGCACGGCCGTGGACGACAAATTCATACTTGGCGCCCTGATAATTCAAGACCTGGGTTGCGGGTGCTCCCTCAATTGCCATGGCTCCGTGACCTGCGACCAGCAAAAGCGCGCCAAAGGCGATGGCCTTGCGCATGCCGAGGAACCGGTCTGCGATCAGGCCACCAATCAGGGGCAGCAGGTAAACCAAGGAGGTATAGGCCGCATATTGGCCCTGAGCCTCCTTGTCATCGAACAAGAAATGTTGGGTCAGGTAAAAGATCAAAAGCCCGCGCATGCCGTAATAGGAAAACCGCTCCCACATCTCGGCAAAAAACAACACAAACAGACCGCGTGGGTGCGAGCGAAGCTGCAAAAACACCGGGATACAGGTCACCAAAACAATAATGATGCCAACGATCTCGACCAGATTCATATGATTAGCTCCCCGCCCTGACGCCGGGACGACCCGCCAGCGCCACGCTTTTTTCTAGGCGGCAAATGATCACGGGTTTGGCCTTTAGACAAGGGCCCGCCCCCTTACCCGGCTTCGCCGGTACTTCCCCCACTGGGGGAAGATTTGCCTCAGCTAAATCCTCCCCCATCTGGGGGAGGGGGACCGCGAAGCGGTGGAGGGGGTTAGCTCAGTACGCAAAATCGGCAAACACCCGGGTCACATCGCCCTGCCAGGGGCCGTGATAGAGCTCGAGCAGGCGGTCGGCGGGCGTCAGGCCGGAATCGGCAATCTGTTCCAGTTCGGACAAATAGCCCGTCTCATCGACCATACCGGCATGGAAGCGGGCGCGGCGCTTGAGGCCTTCGCGGGAGATGGCGATAAAGTCGGCGGCGACATCCTTGATCGGTCGGCCTGCAATCGTGCCCTTAAGGCCGGTGCGCGCCGCATCGAGGCGCAGAGCGGCACGGTCGGCACTGGTCCAGTGCTTGCAAAGATCCCAGGCCGCAGCCAAGGCGGCGCTGTCATAGAAAACGCCGGTCCAAAGCGCCTGCAGGGCACAAATCCGGCTCCAAGGCCCAGAATCGGCCCCGCGCATTTCCAGATACTGCTTAAGCCGCACTTCTGGGAACAGGGTGGTTAGATGATCGGCCCAGTCCTTCATGGTCGCACGGCGGCCCGGCACCTCGGCCAGATCCCCGGCCATAAAGCTGCGGAACGACTTGCCCGCCAAATCGATATAGCGCTCACCATCCTTGGTGAAATACATCGGCACGTCGGCGGCATAATTGGCATAGGTCTCAAAGCCGAACCCGTCCTCGAACACAAAATCCAGCATACCGGTGCGGTCGGCATCGACATCCGTCCAAACATTGGCCCTAGCCGAGACAAAGCCATTGGGCTTGCCTTCCGTAAACGGAGAATTGGCAAATAGGGCCGTTGCGATGGGTTGCAGGGCCAGGCTCATGCGGAACTTGGCGACCATGTCGGCCTCAGACGAAAAGTCGAGATTGGCCTGAACCGTACAGGTGCGGAACATCATATCCAGGCCCATAGTGCCGACCTTGGGCATGTATTCGCGCATGATCTTATAGCGGCCCTTGGGCATGACCGGCACGTCGGCCCGGCTCCAGTTGGGCGTAAAGCCTAGGCCCAAAAACCCGACCCCGATCTCATCGGCCACGGCCTTGACCTCTTCGAGGTGCTGGCCAGTCTCGGCACAGATTTCATGCATATCGGCCAGGGGCGCGCCCGATAGCTCAAATTGGCCGCCGGGCTCAAGGCTGACACTGGCCCCATTGCGCGACAGGCCAATCAGGGTCTCACCCTCATAAATTCCCGCCCAGCCAAACCGCATCAGGCCGGTCAGCAAGGCCAGAACGCCGCCGCGACCATCCGCATCGGGTTGATAAGCGATTGGGGCATGGCTATCGAGGCGGAAACTGAACTTTTCGTGCTCGGCGCCCACGCGCCATTGGGCCGCAGGCTTGCAGCCCTCAGCCAAGTGCGCGGCCATGGCCTCAAGCGTAAGGGGCCGGTCATCGAGTGTGGTGTGCGCCATGCTGCGCTCCCTTAATCGTGTTGGCGCACCCCTGCGGGAACGCAATTTGGTCGATCTTTACGCTGTTCAATAGCGCGGTGCCAAGCACTTGCCACTCAATAGGTCGTGAGAAGTCTATTCCGAGCCTATGACATTTCTGTATGTCGTCCGTCGCCCAGCACAGATTGCCACAAACATAGGGCGCAAATCGCGGCCGTGTCGGCGCGCAAGATCCGCGCGCCCAAACTGACCGGCACAGTCTGGGGCAAGGCGCGCAGGGCCTTGCGCTCTTGCGGATCAAACCCGCCCTCTGGCCCGATCAAGACCGCCCAAGGCCCGCTTGGCTGGCCCAAAAGCGCTTCAAGCACGGGCTTGGCGTCGCCCGCCTCGTCACAAAACATCAGGCGGCGATCGTCCCAGCGCGCCATTAGGGCGTCTAGGCCCTCAGGCGCTAAGACCTGGGGTATATCGAGGCGTCCACACTGCTCGGCCGCCTCGGTGGCAATGGCTTGCAGCCTTGCCAGATTGGCATGACCGGCATTGGTGCGCCGGGTTGTGACCAGACAAATCCGCCGTGCGCCCAGTTCCGTTGCTTTTTCGATAATGGTTTCCAGCGGCGCGCGCTTGATCAGGGCAAGCACCAAGTCCAGATCAGGTCCAGGGGTTTGCGGGCGCAAACAGGCCTCTAGCCGCAAGACGCAGCCGCGCTTGGTCACCTGACTAAGGCTTGCCTGCCATTCACCATCTTGGCCGTTAAAGACGGCCACGCCATCGCCCACGCCTAGCCGCATGACCTGGGTCAGATAGCGGGCCTGGTCGGCATCAGGGATGATTTCAGCATCCGCCCTCAAGGCATCGGAGACAAATAATCGGATCATGGACGAGGTTTTGCACCTTCAAGGGCATTTCGGCTAGATTAGCGCAAAAGGAATCTTCATGTCCCATTCCGATAACAAGCCCGCAAACGACCATGCTGATGGTTATGAGAACAGGCTCGAGGCCCTGCAGATCGAGCTGGTGCGCACCCAGGCCTGGGCCATGGCCAAGGGCAAGAAGATTGTCATCCTGTTTGAGGGTCGCGACGCTGCAGGCAAGGATGGGGCAATCAAGCGGATTGTTGAGTTTCTCGCTGTGCGCGCCACCCGCATTATTGCCCTGCCCAAGCCATCGGACCGGGAAAAGAGTCTTTGGTGGTTTCAACGCTATGTGCACTTCCTGCCCGCAGCCGGCGAGATCGTGATCTTTAACCGCTCCTGGTATAATCGCGCCGGTGTCGAGCGCGTCATGGGCTTTTGCACACAGCAGGAGCATGAGGACTTTCTCAATGATGCCCCCAATTTCGAGCGGATGCTGATCGAGGCTGATATTATACTGCTCAAGATCTGGCTGGATATTTCCAAGGACGAACAGGCTAGGCGCCTTGAAGATCGGCACAAGAACCCGCTTAAACAGCTCAAGGTCAGCGATATGGACGCCGTCGCCCATGCCAAATGGAAGGACTATTCCAAGGCCCGCAATGATATGCTGACCCGCACCCATACGCCGCTGGCGCCCTGGACCTGTGTTCGGGCCGATGACAAGAAGCAGGCGCGTCTGAACATTATCCGCCACATCCTACACACGATTGCCCAGCCGGGCCTTAGTCCCGAAACCGAAAGGCCAGACCCCAAGATCGTGTTTCGTTTTGATCCGGCAGCCGTCGAAGACGGACGTCTTCACCCGTGACGGCCCTGGTGCTTGGGGCCAGCAGCCTGGTCGGGCGCTTTTTGGTGCCCCTGGCAAGGGAAGCGGAACAGGAGGTCATCAGTCTTGGCCGTTCGGCCAGCGACCCTGCCAGCCTGCGGGCTGACTTGACGGCCTCAGACCTGGCCGACCACCTGCCGAGGGCGGACCTGGTCTATGCCTGTTGCTCGATCTGGCTCGTACCGGGTGCGCTAGAGGCCCTAGCTGCCAAGGGCCTTAGCCGCCTGATTGCGTTTTCCTCGACCAGCCGCTTTACCAAGGCCGCCTCCCCCCATGCGGCAGAGCGCGCTGTGGCGGAGAAACTGGCAAGGGCCGAAGACGCCGTGATCGCGTTTTGCCAAGCCCGCGGCATTTATTGGACCATTTTGCGCCCGACCCTGATCTATGCCGAGGGCCTGGACCAGAATATTAGCCGTCTGGCGGGCCTGATTAAACGGATCGGTCTTGCACCCATTGCCGGGGCGGGGCTTGGACAAAGGCAGCCCGTCCATGCCGCCGATCTGGCTGCAATCGCCGTTCGCGCCAGTCAAGCCGATACCGCCAACAATAAGGCCTATGACCTGCCCGGTGGCGAGACCTTGACCTATCGCGCCATGGTCGAAAGAGTGTTTGTCGGTATGGGGCGGCGGCCAAGGATTATCAGTGTCCCGCTTGGCCTTTGGCAGGCGGGCCTGATGCTGGCCTCGCCCGTCTTGCCCGGCGCGACGGGGGCCATGGGCGCGCGCATGGCCGAGAATCTGGTGTTTGACGCCTCCGCCGCCAAGACCGATCTGGACTGGCAGCCCAGGGCCTTTGCGCCGCAGTTTAGTCCTGACTAGCCAAGCGCCGGAAACGTCCAGACCCCGGTGCGTTTGACCTCCTGGTCCTCTAATTCACGGGTGGTGGCGACCTGATAGTCGGCGAGGCGCTCGAGCCCCTGACGCGGAAAATAGCTGCGGCCAGGATCGCCGATCAGGACCCGCGTGCCCCGGTCATGCGCCGTTTGCAGCCAGGCCAGGACCCGCTCGGCCAGCGGTTTTTCGTAGCAAATATCCCCAGCCAAGATCACATCGACCAGGGGCGGGTCGGCGTCCAGTAGGTTTTGGTCGGTAAACTGGGCCTCGACGCCATTGGCCTGGGCATTGAGGCTAAGCGCCGCGCCGCAAAACGGGTCAATATCGGCGGCAAGAGCGTGTTTGGCCCCAGCGCGCAGGGCGGCAATCGCACACAGACCTGAACCACTGGCAAAATCGAGCACGCTGCGCCCCGCCACTTCGGACGGCTGGTCCAGAACATAGCGGGCTATGGCCTGCCCCCCGGCCCAGGCAAAGGCCCAAAACGGCGGGGCTAGCCCCATCTCACCCAGAGCTTCTTCGGTCATGCGCCATATGGGGGTGATCTCATCGGCCAGATACAGGCTCAGTTCCGGCGCATGCGGCGGGGCCTGCAGCCGAGTGTTTTCGAGAATAAAGGCGCGGCGGTCGGTGATCATGATTTTGCCACGCTCTAGGCTTGGTACAGGCGGTGAAGTTGGCAATAGTCTAGCACGGCTTTGCGCGGTTTGGCGGCAATTGGTAAAAGGCTTTGTTAAATAGACCGATCTATATAGACCCTCATGTCCCGCGCGAGACCATGACCATGACCATGCCGACCACAGACCGACAGACCGAGGTCAAGGGCCCGCGCCTTGCCATTATCAGCGCCGCCGCCCGACTGTTTCGCAGGCGCGGCTATGCCGGTGTAGGCATGAATGAGATTGTCGAGGCCTCGGGCGCGCCCAAGGGGTCGGTCTATCACTATTTTCCCCGCGGCAAGGCTCAGATCGGCCTAGCGGCCGTCGAACTGGGCGGCAGGGTGGCCAGCAAGACCTTAAATGGCCTATTGGGCGCGCAGGCCGACCCCGCCGAGGCCGCAAGACTGTATGGCGCACGCATGGCCGACTGGATGAACTTGTCGGGATTTCGCGACGGCTGCCCAATAGCCACTATCGTGCTGGAAATGGCCCCGCAGGACGGGGCGATTGCCGCCGCCGCTGCCCAAGCCTTTGACGATTGGCGCCTTACCTTTGCCAATGCGCTGGAAGGTAAGGGTCTAGGCCCGGAGCGCGCGGCGGGCCTGGCCTTGCTGGCCGTGACCAGTATTGAAGGGGCCTTGATCCTTGCCCGCGCCAAGGCCAGCACCGAACCGATTTTGCAGGCCAGCGAGGCTATTGCCCAGGCCTTTGAAACCGCGCTCGCGGCGGTCTAGCCCGGGTGCCAGAGCCCAAGACTAAGCGCCGCGAAAAGCAATAGGCCCGCCTCGCGATTGGCGCGAAATAGGCGCAGGGCCAAGGCCGGGTCCTCCAAGGTCAGCGCCCGCGCCTGCCAGACCAGATGCAGACCAAAAAGGCCAAGCGGCACAAGGCACAAGGGCCCCAGCCCTGCCACCACCGCACAAGCGACGGCCAGGGCAAATGCAATCAGGTAAAAGGCCAAAACGGCTTTTGGGGCCGCCTTGCCCAGACGCCGGGCCGAGGACTTGACCCCGGCTAGGGCATCGTCCTCGAGGTCCTGCACCGCATAAATGGTGTCATAGCCCAGAGTCCAGAACACGCCGCTGGCATAAAGAAGCAGGGCCGGGACCTGAAGGCCGCCGATCGCCGCCGCAAACCCCATCAAGGCGCCCCAGTTAAAGGTCAGGCCAAGCCAGGCCTGGGGCCACCATGTGATGCGCTTCATAAAGGGATAGGCCGCGACCAGAACCAGCGAGCCAATCCCAAGCCCAATCGCTAAGGGCGGCAGGCTGATCAGGATCAGGAAGCTGATCAGCAGACAGGCCAGAACAAAGCCCCAGGCCTGTTTGACACTGATCTGGCCAGACGGGATGGGCCGGGCCGCCGTGCGCGCCACCTTGGCGTCAAAATCGCGGTCGACAATGTCATTATAGGCACAGCCTGCGGCCCGCATCAGGGCCGATCCGGCCGCAAACAAGACCATCAGCCAGACGTCCGGAAGATTATGGTCCATAGCCCCCGCTAGGGCCAGCCCCTGCCAACCCGGCAATAACAAGAGCCAAATCCCCGCCGGGCGATCAAATCGGCCAAGCTTGAGCCATGGCCGCAAGGTCATAGGCGCAAACCGGTCCACCCAATTATCGGGGGCGGCATCGGGCAAGAGCGCGGGGTTTGGCAAGGCCTTGGTCATGATCTTGATCTAGTCGAGCCGGGCCGCTTGGTCGAGGCCTTGCTGGGGCCGCCAGCCTTAAGCGCGGCGGAAATAGTCGAATATGCGCTGGGCCAGGGCCGCACTGACGCCCTCGACCTTTTCCAGATCGGTAACCGCCGCACGCGACACCCCCTTGGCCGAGCCAAAGGCATGAAGGAGCGCGCGCTTGCGCCCAGGCCCCACGCCGTCAATCTCGTCCAGCGGGTTCTTGATCATTTCAGCGGCGCGCTTGGCCCTATGAGTGCCAATGGCAAAGCGGTGCGCCTCGTCCCGCAAGCGTTGCAGATAGTAAAGCACTGGGCTCTTGGGCTCGAGCATGCGCGGCGCCTGGCCCGGCAGAAAGAACCGCTCCAGCCCCGCATCGCGGTCCGGCCCCTTGGCCACCCCAACAAGCGCGACATCATCAATGCCAAGATCAGCCAGCACGGCCATGGCCTCGGCCAATTGCCCAGCCCCGCCATCGACCAAAACCAGGTCTGGCCTTGGGCTTGGCTCGCCCGCCTCCTCGTCCTTGACCATGCGGGCAAACCGGCGGCGCAGGACCTCGCGCATCATGCCATAATCATCGCCAGGCGTGAGCTCAGTGTCCTTGATATTAAACTTGCGATACTGGCTTTTTTGGAAGCCTTCGGGTCCCGCCACAATCATACCGCCGACGGCATTCGTGCCCATAATGTGGGAATTGTCATAGACCTCGATGCGTTCCGGCGGCGCGTCCAGACCAAACACCTCGGCCACGGCCGCTAGAAGTTTACCTTGGGCCGAGCCCTCAGCCATTTTGCGGCCAAGGGTTTCGCGCGCATTGGTCAGGGCATGTTGCACCAGGTCCAGTTTTTCGCCGCGCTGGGGCCTAGCGATCTCGACCTTGCGGCCCGATTTCAGGGCAAAGGCCTCGGCCAAGAGGGCGCGGTTTGGCGGCTCATGCGACAGAAGGATCAGGCGCGGCAAAGGCTGGGAGTCGTAGAACTGGCCCAAAAACGCATCGAGTATATCTTCGTCCGAGTCCTGACGATCCACACGCGGAAAATAGGCCTTATTGCCCCAGTTCTGCCCGGCGCGAAAAAAGAACACCTGGACACAGGCCTGGCCGCCCTCGGAAAACAGCGAAAACACGTCGGCTTCCTCGACCGATTGCGGATTGATTGACTGGTCTTGGCTAACTGTCGACAGGGCGCGGATACGGTCGCGCAATCGGGCCGCGCGCTCAAAATCCAGGTCTTCGGCAGCCTCCGTCATCTCTTCGGACAGGTTGCGCTGCACCATGCGGCTCTTGCCGGACAGGAAGTCATGGGCCTGGTCGACCAGGGCGCTATAGTCGGCAGGCGCGATCAGATCGACGCAAGGCGCGGCGCAGCGCTTGATCTGGTGCAACATACAAGGACGCGTGCGGCTCTCAAACACGCTGTCGGTACAGGAGCGCAAAAGGAAGGCCTTTTGCAGGCTATTGACCGTGCGATTAACCGCCCAGGCCGAGGCAAACGGGCCAAAATAATCCCCCTTAATCGTATGCGCGCCGCGATGCTTACGAATCTGGGGCGAGGCATGGTCGCGGCGGATTAAGATTTCGGGGAAGGACTTGTCATCGCGCAACAGCACATTAAAGCGCGGCTTGAGCGACTTGATGAAGTTAATCTCGAGCAGCAGGGCCTCGGTCTCGGTCTTGGTCGAGACAAATTCCATAGACCGGGTCTGGTGGACCATATGGGCGATGCGCTGGGTATGAAACCGCCCCTGCGCATACTGGGTGACCCGCTTTTTCAAGCTCTTGGCCTTACCAACATAGAGCACCTCGCCGTCCTCGCCAATCATGCGATAGACGCCGGGCGTATCGGGCAGGCGCGAGGCCTCGTCCTTGATCAGGTCCATGCCGGTTGGGATGGGGGAAGCCTCAGTGCTCATGTCTCTGATATAGGACAGATTCTGCAAATATGCGCGGGGCGTGTGCTCGGTCTGGCCGATATGATTTTCAGGGTTTCAAGCTGTTTGCGCCGTGTCATAACCAACAAAACACGATTTCGAGGAAACCCCCATGTCCGCCACCCTGATCCTGCACCATTTCGACACCTCGCCGTTTTCGGAAAAGATTCGGGTCTTGTTTGGTTTTAAGGGCCTGGCCTGGGCCTCAGTGCACATCCCAAACATGCTGCCAAAGCCGGACTATCTGCCCCTAACCGGCGGCTATAGGCGCACCCCTGCGCTTCAAATTGGCGCCGATATTTATTGCGATACCCAAGTCATGCAGGCCGAGATTGAGCGCCGCGCGCCCTCGCCTGCCATGATCCCAGAGGACCTGTCCGGCCTGATCTGGCCGATCAATTGGTGGGCGGACCGCCTGTTTTTCCAAACCACCGTCCCAATCATTTTTGGCACAATTGGCGAGCATACACCCGAGGCGTTTTTGAAAGACCGCGAGGCCATGTCGGGCCGCCCGTTTGATATCGCCGCCATGAAGGCCGCCGTGCCGCCGCTCAAACAGCAATGGCGCGCCCAGATGGCTTGGCTGGAGACCCAGCTGGCCGCTTCGAAATCGGGCTGGCTGGTTGGCAAAAAGCCCAGCCTAGCCGATGCCGCCGCCTATATGAATCTCTGGTTCCTAGCCTGCAATCTAGAGCCCTTTGTCACCGAACTGACTGAAGACATGCCGCATATCGGCCCTTGGCGTGCCATGATTGAGGCTTTTGGCCACGGCACCCCGACCGAAATGACAGGCGCAGAGGCCCTGGCTGTGGCCAAGGCTGCCACGCCGATCGGGACAGAGGTGCATGACCCCAAGGACCCGCTGGGCGCAGGTCCCGGCGACAGCGTCTTTGTCATGGCCGATGATTATGGCCGCGACCGGGTCGATGGCATTCTGGTGGCGGCCAATCGCGAGCGGGTGGTGATTGAACGCACTGACCCGGCGGTCGGGACCGTGCATGTTCACTTCCCACGCACCGGCTATCTGGCGTTCAAGGCCTAGAGCTTAAACGCCCCGGCGCCAATCTTGGCAAACACATCAGGCGTTAGGGGCACATAGCCCGCGCCGGGCTGTTTGAAAAATAGCGGCTGGTCGATCACGGCCGGATCAAAGCCCTGCTGGACCAGATCGATTTTGCGATATTTGAAGGTTCCGGTAATCTCCATCTGCGGCTGCAGGCGGATAAAGAGCGGCTGGGCAAAGCTCGGCAGGCGCGATTCCAAATAGCCGGTCAGGCCATCTAGATCAAATTCTTCGCCGACCACCAAGGATGTCATGCCCGCGCGGCCGTCTGAACCGGGCACGGGGACGCCATAGACAATCGCCTCATGCACGCCGCTAAAGCCGGCAATCTGTTGGGCCACCTCGGTCGTCGAGACATTCTCGCCCTTCCAGCGAAACGTCTCGCCGATCCGGTCGACAAAATAGAAATAACCCTCATGATCGACCCGCATCAGGTCACCGGTGCGAAACCAGCGGTCGCCTGCCGCCATCACATCGGTGAGGATTTTTTGCGCGCTGGCGGCCTTGTCGGCATAGCCGGAAAACTCGGTGCGGGCATCCTTGCTGATCTCGCCAATACATTCCCCGACCTCGCCGGGCCGACAGGGAATACAGCGCCCATCGGGTCCGCGCACGGGTTGCTCGGTCTCGACATCAAATTGCACCAGTTTGAAATTGAAACGGCTTTCCAGATAGGCCGGCACCCGGCCAATCGCCCCGGCCTTGCCGTCAAAATTAAACATGGACACATTGCCTTCGGTCGAGCCGTAAAACTCCAAAATCTCCGGAATGGCAAAGCGCTGGGTCATCTTGTCCCAGACATCGGGCCTAAGCCCATTACCAAACGCCATGCGTAAATTGTGCCCGCGCTCGCCCGGCACCGGGTCTTGATTGACCAGATAGCGGCAAAGTTCGCCAATATAGACAAACATGGTACAGCGCTCGGACCGCACTTCGTCCCAAAACTGGCTCAAGGAAAACCGGCGGCGCAGGACCACACAGCCACCATTGAGCAAGGTTGCTCCCGTCGCGCAAAGCCCGCCCGTGGCATGATAGAGCGGCAAGGTCACATAGACCCGGTCCGAGGCCCGCGCGCCCGTCGCCCCGGCAAAGCCGCGCATATAGAACTGGACGCGGGCATGGGAAATCTTGGCAGCCTTTGGCATGCCGGTTGTACCCGAGGTAAAAATATAGAGGGCTAGGTCCTTGGCCTTCAGGCCTTCGCGTAAGGCCTTCCGATCGGGGCGCAAGGAACTGCAGGTTTTTAATATCCGCACGAGGTCCGTATGGCCGCGCGCGCTGCCCTCCATCTGCCACTGGATGGTCTTTTTGGTTAGGCTGTCCTCGACCTCTAAATAGGCCACAATGGTTTCGCTATCGGCGATCACATGCCGCGCACCGCTTAGGTTTAGGCAATGGGCAAGGGCTGGCCCCGTCAAATTGTTATTGATCAGGGCGGTGACCACGCCAACCTTGGCCAGACCCATCCAGATCGCCAAATACTCCATACGATTGGGCATAAACAGGGCGACACAATCGCCGCGCACCAGATGCTGGGCCTGGGCCCAATGGGCAAAACGGTTGGCCAGATCATCCAGCTCGCCATAGGTCAGGGCCTGACCTTCAAACGTCATGGCCTGGCGATTACGATACCGGTTTACCGCCCGTTCAAAATCATCACAGATCAGGTTTGGCGAGTCCGGACCAATGCCCGTTATGCGCGACCAGGTGCGCACCAGGCCTTGGCCAAAGCGTAACTCCCGCAAAATATTCTGAACCAGACCCATGACCTGCCATTTTTGCACTGCGCGTGCCTATTGGATGGGCCTTGCGGCTTTGGTCAAGCCCTAATGCCCATCCAGACAGGTAAATTGAAAGTCGCCTACTTCAAAGGAACAAGAATTTCGCCGCCGCCCTCACGGAACTTGCGGGCCATGTCTTCTAGTCCGGCATTGACATCGATGCTGGCCACATCGTTTTGTGCCGCCGCGTCGGCGCGGATATCGTGACTAATCTTCATGGAACAGAACTTGGGCCCGCACATCGAACAGAAGTGTGCGGTCTTGTGCGCCTCCTTGGGCAGGGTCTCGTCATGGTATTCGCGCGCGGTTTCTGGATCGAGACCCAGATTAAACTGGTCCTCCCAGCGGAACTCAAACCGTGCCCGGGAAAGGGCGTCATCCCAAGCCTGAGCGCCGGGATGGCCCTTGGCCAGATCGGCAGCATGGGCGGCAATCTTATAGGTGATCACGCCCTGCTTGACGTCTTCACGATCGGGCAGGCCCAAATGTTCCTTGGGCGTCACATAGCAAAGCATGGCGGTGCCAAACCAGCCAATCATGGCCGCGCCAATCGCGCTGGTAATGTGGTCATAGCCCGGCGCAATATCCGTGGTCAGCGGGCCCAATGTATAGAAGGGCGCTTCACCGCAGACCTTGAGCTGCTTGTCCATATTGGCCTTGATCTTGTGCATGGGCACATGGCCTGGCCCTTCAATCATGACCTGGACATCATGTTTCCAGGCGATCTGGGTCAGCTCGCCTAGGGTCTCGAGCTCGCCAAATTGGGCGGCGTCATTGGCATCGGCGATCGAGCCGGGGCGCAGACCATCACCGAGCGAGAAGGACACATCATAGGCCTTCATAATCTCGCAGATCTCTTCGAAATGCGTATAGAGGAAGTTCTCCTTATGGTGCGACAGGCACCATTTGGCCATGATCGAGCCGCCGCGCGAGACAATCCCCGTCACCCGCTTGGCGGTCAGCGGAATATAGGCCAGGCGCACGCCGGCATGGATGGTGAAATAATCCACGCCCTGCTCGGCCTGTTCGATCAATGTGTCCTTAAACACTTCCCAGGTTAGGTCCTCGGCAACGCCATTAACCTTTTCTAGCGCCTGATAGATCGGCACGGTCCCGATCGGCACGGGGCTGTTGCGGATCACCCAGTCGCGAATATTGTGGATATTGCGCCCGGTCGACAGGTCCATGACCGTATCGCCGCCCCAGCGAATGGCCCAGACCATCTTATCGACCTCATCGGCAACCGAGGACAGCACCGCTGAATTGCCGATATTGGCATTGATCTTGACCAAGAAATTGCGGCCAATAATCATTGGCTCCAGCTCGCCATGATTAATATTGGCCGGAATAATCGCCCGGCCGCGGGCAATCTCTTCGCGAACAAATTCGGGCGTGATGAAGTCAGGGATAGAGGCACCGAAATCCTCGCCATCGCGCACCACCTTGGCCAATTCCTCACGGCGCATGTTTTCGCGGATGGTGACGTATTCCATTTCCGGCGTAATGATTCCGGCCCGGGCATAGGCCATCTGGGTCACGGCCTGGCCGCCCTTGGCCTTAAGCGGCTTTTGCGCCACGGGAAACGGCGGGGCCAGATGCACGCCCCTAGCATGGCCATTGTCTTCGGGCTTAACCGGGCGCGGCTCACAGGCCTCGACATCGCCGCGCGCTATTACCCAGGCATCGCGCGGCCGGGCCAGCCCCTTATTGATATCGATGGTCGCATTTGGATCGGTATAGGGGCCAGACGGATCATAAATGGTCACCGGCGGCTCGCCGGCTGAAGGGTGCACAGCCACTTCGCGGAACGGCACGCGAAGCTCGGGGAACAGGACCCCCTTGGCATAGACCTTGCGCGAGCCGGGGCGTTCGCCGGTGGGGATGGTACCGATGACGGGGGTCTGTTTATTCACGGCTCTGGCTCCAGCAAAAGACATTGGCCGGACCCATTGGGCGAACAAATGGCGTGCGGCGCCGTGCATTTGCGCCTTCACTTCCCATCCCTCCGCCGGCATGATCCGGATCAGGTTCACGGGTCGCAGGTCTACCTGCCTCTCAGCCCCTCAAATGGGACACCCCGGAGAATTGGCGCGACTGTACGCGCATGGATCGCTGCGTCAAGCACTGGACTTGACCGGGCCGGGCATTGGCCATAGCGACGATAGGCCTGCCGTTTTGAAAGCCCGCACCCATGTCCGGCCATCTTGGTCTTATTGCCTTGGTCGTGCCAGATTATGATCTGGCCCTCGCCCATTATTGCGGTGATCTAGGCTTTGAACGGGTCGAGGATACGCCCCTTTCGGAAGGCAAGCGCTGGGTGGTGGTTAGGCCTAGCCCCTCGGCCCAGACCCGCATCTTACTGGCCAAGGCCTCAAGCCCGGAGCAGAGCGCGGCGATTGGCCACCAGACCGGTGGGCGGGTTTCGTTTTTTCTCTATACGGACGATTTCGCCCGCGACCATGCAGCGTTTCAAAAGGCTGGGCTTGAGTTTATGGAAAACCCGCGCGCCGAGCCCTATGGCACCGTAGCTGTGTTTCGCGACAAGTTCGGCAATCTTTGGGACCTGATCGAGCCTTCCGGCCCTAGTGAAAATCCCTAGACCTTGGCATGACCCGCACATCGCGCGGATGATGGCGGCTGGACTGCTGGTTCAAGGCAAGGCTGGATACTGCCGCGCCCGCGGGGTTTTGCGACAGACCTAACAGGTCGCGCGTTCGATCTTCCAAGCTTTCGGCGATCAGATGCACAACCCCATCGGCCCTTTGCACCCGGCCCCGGATCAGGATCAAACGCGCGCCCATAATGAGCGGCCGGTGGGCTTTAAAAATCTTGGGCCAGATCACGGCATTGACCACGCCGGTCTCATCCTCCAGCGTCATAAAGCATACACCCTTGGCCGAGCCAGGCTTTTGCCGCACCAGAACCACCCCGACCAGGACCGCGCGGCGACCATCGCCCAATGCTGCCACGGCCTTGGCGGGTATGGCCCCAATCCGGGCGTATTCGGGTCGCAGAAAACTGACCGGATGGGCCTTGAGCGAGAGGCGCAAGGTTTCATAATCCTGCACCACTTCTTGCGACAGGGCCGCAAGCGGCAGGGGCGCGGGGCCATCAGCTTCTTCCAGGCCCATGGCGGCAAACAGGGGCGCAGGCTCTGCCCGTGGCAGGCCCCTTGCCGCCCAAAGCCCCGTGCGCCGGGTCAGGGCCAAGGAGCCGAGCGCATCGGCGGCGGCCAGGGCATCGAGGGCCAGGCCGCCAAGGCCCGTTCGGCGGCGCAGATCCTCAAGATCCGTAAACGGACGGTCGCGGGCCTGGATAATGGCGCTGGCCCAGTCGCGGCGAAACCCTTCGATCTGGCGCAGGCCCAGGCGCAAGGCGCAGCGGCGCGGACGGCCACTGACCGAGACCGCATCATCCTTAGGCTCCAGCCCACAATCAAACCCGCTGAAATTGACATCCGGCGGGCGCACCACCACGCCATGGGCCTTGGCATCGGACACCAGCTGGGCCGGGGCATAAAAACCCATGGGCTGGCTATTGATCAGGGCCGCGGCAAAAACCTCTGGAAACCAGCGCTTGAGCCAGGCCGAGACATAGACCAGATGCGCAAACGAGGCGGCATGACTTTCGGGAAAGCCATAATCGCCAAAGCCCTTGATCTGGTTGAAACAGCGCTGGGCAAAATCAAGCGCATAGCCACGCGCCACCATGCGCTCGACCATCATGGTCTCATAATTGGCAATGGTTCCAGTGCGGCGAAAGGCGGCCATGGCCTTGCGCAGGCCATTGGCCTCATCACCGGTAAACCGCGCCGCCTCCATGGCAATACGCATGGCCTGTTCTTGAAACAGCGGCACGCCCAGCGTCTTGCCGAGCACCCGCTCCAGCTCATCGGCCGGGCCATGGTCCGGATGCGGCGAGGGAAAACTCACCCCCTCGCGCCCGGCCCGGCGGTTCAGATAAGGATGGACCATGTCGCCCTGGATCGGGCCTGGCCGGACAATCGCCACCTGAATGACCAGGTCATAAAACTTGGCGGGCTTCAGCCTTGGCAACATGGCCATCTGGGCCCGGCTTTCGACCTGAAACACGCCAACGGAATCGGCATTTTGTAACATGGCATAGACCGCCGGATCCTCGCGCGGCACGCTGGCCAGGTCCAGATCGCGGCCATAGGCGCCGGCGATCAGGTCAAAGCCCCGGCGAATGGCGGTCAACATGCCAAGCGCCAGGACATCGACCTTCATGATCTTTAGGGCCTCGATATCGTCCTTGTCCCATTCGATAAAGGTACGGCCCAGCATGGCGCCATTGCCGACCGGCACGGTCTCGACCAGATCATTGCGGGTCAGGACAAAGCCGCCAACATGCTGCGACAGGTGCCGCGGCGTGCCCAAAAGCTCGCGCGCCAGGTGAAGCGCCAAATGAAGGCGCGGCGCATCGGGATCAAGGCCAATGGCCCGGACCCGGTCATCGGGAACGCCGTCATCGCCGCGCCCGCCATAACTGCCCCAAACCGTCCCGGCCAGGGCAGACGTGACGTCTTCGCTGAGGCCCAGTGCCTTGCCGACATCGCGAATAGCCGAACGCGGACGATAACAGATCACGGTGGCAGCAATGGCGGCGCGGTGGCGACCATAGCGGCGATAAATATACTGGATGACCTCTTCGCGCCGCTCATGCTCAAAATCGACATCAATATCAGGCGGCTCGGCCCTAGCCTCAGAAATAAAGCGCTCAAACAAGAGGTCAATCTGGGCCGGATCAACGGCAGTAATGCCAAGGCAATAACAGACCGCCGAATTAGCGGCCGAGCCACGGCCCTGGCATAATATGCCCTGGCTGCGCGCAAAGGCGACAATGTCATAAACGGTCAGAAAATAGGGCGCGTACTGAACCTTGGCGATCAAGGTCAGTTCCTTAATGAGGCTAGCCCGCACGCCCGAAGGCACACCGTCCGGATAGCGGCTATCAGCACCGGCCCAGGTCAGGTCCGCCAGATGCGCATCGGCGCTCTTGCCCACCGGCACAGGCTCGTCAGGATACTCGTATTGCAGCTCATCCAGGCTAAAGCGCGCAGCCTTGACCAGATCAAGACTGCGCGTCAGGGCCGCCTCATGCCCGGCAAACAGGCGCGCCATTTCGGCAGGCGGCTTTAGATGCCGCTCGGCATGGGCCTCTAGCTGGCGGCCCGCCTTATCTAGACGCGTGCCCAGCCGGATGCAGGCCATGACGTCCTGCAAGGGACGGCGGCCTGGATCATGATAGAGGATGCGATTGGTCGCCAGCATCGGGGTCTGGTGCTTATGCGCCAGGTGCGCCAGCCGGTTCAGCCGCGCTCGATCATCGCCCCGGTAAAGTGGGCTGGCAGCGAGATAAAGCTGATCGGGCCAGGCCCTAGCCCAGGCCGCTAGCCGCGTTTCAAAGCCTGGCCCCAAACGCTCTGGGGCCGGAACAAGACCGATCAGACCCTTACCCAGACTGACGGCCTGATCAAAACTCAGCTGGCAATCGCCCTTGGCGATGCGCGGCTCATCCTCAGACCCCATCTTGCCTAAGGATAAGAGGCGGCACAGGCGGCCATAGGCGGCGCGGTCACGCGGATAGACGATCAATTCGGTCTCGTCGGTAAAGACCAGGCGGCAGCCGATCAGAAGCGAAAGGCCTTGCGCCTTGGCCGCGACATGGGCCCGCACCACCCCGGCTAAACTATTGCGATCGGCAATGCCAATAGCCGCCAGCCCTAAGGCCTTAGCGGTCAGGACCAATTCATCGGCATGGGACGCGCCTTCGAGAAACGAAAAATTGCTGCGCATATCCAGCTCGGCATAGGCGGGCGCGGTCATGCAAACACCCCGTGCAGCCACCAGTTGGGCAGGCGGCCCATGTCTTCGCGCTCATAAAGCCCCTCGCGAAACAGCCAATAGCGGTGCCCGGCCTCGTCCTCGATACGGTAATAATCACGCGTGCGCGGGGCGGGGCGATGATTGTCCGCCGTCTGACGCCACCATTCGGGTCCCAGACGTTCTGGCCCCTCGGCCCGCACCACACGCCTGGCCACACGCCGCCAGATAAACCGCACCGGGGCGGCATCGGGCAGTTCGGCCATGGCCTCAACCGGCTCGGGCGGATGAAAGAGCAGGATGGGCCGGGGGCGGTCTTCAGAGGCAAAAGCCTCTGGCGCGCGGCCCAAGACGGGCGGGCCCCAGTCTTGGCTATGCTCAGGCAACCAACGGCCCGAGGCCTTGGCCATGCGCACCGCGCCCTCGCCCAGTCTGGCCTGCAATCGATCGATCAGACCGGCCAGCGCGCCTTGATCAGCGATAGCAGCCTTGTCCTCCAGCCCCACCTGGACCAGCACAATCGCCTCGGCCACGGGCGCTGCCAGCATTAGGGCATCAATGCCAAAGCCCAGATCCAGATGCTCCAGCCCCTTGTTTTTTAACAGGCGCAGAAAATGCGCGGACTGGGCGAGGGGCGCGCTTAGCCCCGCCTCAATCTGGGTCGTGCCGCCATCGACGCGAAACCCGGTCAGGACCAGCCGCCTTGCCCCGCGCCCATCGCGCGCCAGTTGATCGACCAGGGCCTGCACCAGCCCATCCAGGCAATGGGCCAGCCCGGCCATATCGCCGACCGGCTCGGCAAAGACCTGAAAGGCGCGATAGGCGGGGGGCGCACGGACCGGCACCAAGGGTTCTGAGCGAAAGCCTAGGGCCTGATCCAGCCGCTCGACTACCCTAAGCCCCAACCCGCCCGCCGCCAGCTTTCCGGCCGCAAAGCGCCTGGCCAGGCCCGCGCGCGGCAGGGCATAAAGATCGCCAATCGCATTCAGCCCAAACCGGCGCAGCAGCACCACCGCCTCGGGCGCTAGGCGCAGGGCCTCGGTCGGCAAATCGGCCAGGGCCAGACGCGCGCCGCCTTCTGGGGCCAGGCGCTGACCCTGGCCAAACCGGGCCAGGGCCCAGGCCGCGCCCAGCGTATCAGCTAGGGCCGCGCGGGCGGGGATGCCTGCCTTGGCCAGCCTGGCCTCCAGGGTCTGGATGAGGGCCGCCTCACCGCCAAACAGGTGCGCGGCCCCAGTCATGTCCAAGGCCAAGCCCTCTAGACCCGGCGGGCCGGTTTCCATGGCCACGGCCGGGGAGAACCGCTCTGACCACAGGGCCAATTGGGTCAGGGCCGCCACTTCTGCCGCCGGATCGGCCGGAGCGGTGATCAGGTCCGGCACCCGGGCGCGGGCATCGGCCTGGGTCTGGCCGCGATAAAGCCCAAGCGCGCGGCCTGCGGCATTCACGGCGCGCAGGCACAGACCGCCCCCAACCCGCTCGATGAGGGCAAAGGCGGTTTCAGGCGGCGGCGGGGCGGGGTTTGCCCGTCGCCAGACCGTGATTGGCCAATCGGGCAGCCACAGGCAGGCTATGCGTCTGGCCATGGTCCTTCGCCCTTGCCCCTGACCCAAGCCATGCTCGCCGCTCATTATCCCACTCCAATTCCCAAAAGC
Source organism: Caulobacteraceae bacterium (assembly GCA_947452365.1). GTDB lineage: Bacteria > Pseudomonadota > Alphaproteobacteria > Caulobacterales > Caulobacteraceae > CAISGS01. Next base: position 28,882 of record CANGCO010000010.1, on the reverse strand, counting down.
CGGGCGCACCATCGCGCCGCCGGATCAGACTGGCCCGCAATCGCTCTGGCCCGGGCGCGCGGGCATCAAGGGCATGGGCCCCCGAGGCCAGGGCCGCGATCTGCCAGCGCCGCCTGGCTGTGCTGAGGCCCCCGGTCTGGCCAACCCGCAAGACCACAGCCCTGGCCCGCCCGGCCCTTGCGGCAAAATCCAGGCGCCGGGTGGCGACAAAATCCGGCGCGGCCAAGGCCCCGATTGCGCCGCTTACCGCCCCTGATTTTAGCGCTTCTTCCAGGGCCCAAAGCGCCTGGTGCTCATCCATGGTTTCAACCAAGATCAGGGTGCCCCCCTTTTGGCTCCAGCCCGGCGCAAAGGGCCGCCCGCGCTCGCGCAGCCAGACCTTGGGCGCAACAAGAACGCAGGGGCGCGGATCGGGCTGGCCATCCCCCCCCACCCGCATCAGGGCAAAGCCAAGCGCTGCGCCGAGGTCTTGCGGATGGCAGGCCGCCACCTCCTCCAAGACCGGCTCAGAAGCGGGCAAGGGGCATTTTAAGGCAGACAAGGCGTGTGTTTCGGACATGGATAGGAACCTTTGTGTTCCTATTTTGTTCCAGAACTAGCCTGAGAGTCAATGAGAGTCTTTTGCGACTTTTAAGACCCCGGCCGCGTTACCGTAAAGCGCACCAGCTGGGTCTTGGGGGCTTCCCAATCGGGCTTAAGCTCTGAGGCTTTTAGATAATCAAAATAGGCCCGCTTCATATCGCCCAGGCCCTCATAGGCAAGCGCGCGGTTGAAATAGGCTTTTTCCGGCTCTTGCGGGTCAAGGCCAAGGCCCTGGTCAATATTGCTTAAGGCCTGGGCATAATCGCGCTGGCCGATCATGGCCGCGCCGCGATTAACAAAGGCCTCGCCCAGGGTTGGGCCAACCACAACTGCGCGGTCCAGATCGCGCCGCGCAGCCGCAAAATTCTGGCGGCGCATATAGATGACGCCGCGATTGACCAGAGTTCCCGCCAAGGCGTCGCGGTCTAGGTTTTCCGTATCCAGCGCCGTGTCGCACAAGGCGAGGCTGCGATCATCCGACAGGCCCTTAAGCGCGGCCATCGAACACTCTGTCGCCAAACCCCCGCCTATGACAAATACCGAGGCCTGGGCCTGGCTGGCCAAGGCTGTTGCCGCCAAAACCGCAGACATAAGCAAGGCACGCGGCATAAAAGACGCCATTCCACACCTCCAGATTAAAATTTCCCAAGGACAAGCCCCATCTTCTGCCCAATTCCAAGAGAGTCAATTTGAAGCCCTTGGCAAAAAGCCCTAGGAACGCAGAATTGATAAAGGATACGATTATGACCCATCCCCTGCCCGCCCTTGACCGCACCGCCCTGCTTGAGGGTCTGGTCATCAGCGCCCATGCGGCTGGCAAGGCGATCTGGGACATTTATCAGGCGGGATTTGAGGTGGCGGTCAAGGCCGATGCCTCGCCTGTGACCCTGGCCGACACCGCCGCCGAGGCGATCATCTTGGCCGATCTGGCGCGCCTAGCCCCCGGCATTCCGGTCGTGGCTGAGGAAGAGGTCGCGGCCGGGCGCATACCCGCGGTCGGACGCCAGTTCTTCGTGGTTGATCCGCTCGATGGCACTAAGGAATTTGTGCAAAGGCGCGGTGATTTCACCGTCAATATTGCCTTGATTGAGGACGGCCAACCCAGCCTTGGTATTGTCTATGCCCCGGCCAAGGATCGGATGTTTGCCGGTGACGTAACCTTGAAAACCGCCTGGACCCAGACGGTCACGCCCGACCAAGCCTTGAGCGAGGCTAGCGACCGCAGCCCCTTGGCTGTGCGCACACCGCCAAAACAAGACCTAATTGCGGTGGCGTCCAAGTCGCACAATACGCCAGAGACGGACGCCTATCTGGCGCTCTATCCGATCGGTGAGCGGGTCTCGGTTGGATCATCACTTAAGTTTTGCCTTGTAGCGGCGGGCGAGGCGGATCTTTATCCGCGCCTTGCACCGACCTGCGAATGGGATACGGGCGCTGGCCATGCGGTCTTGCGAGCAGCAGGCGGCAAGGTCTTGGCCCTCGATGGCAGTCCCTTGCTCTATGGCAAAAAAGACTTTTTCAATCCCGGATTTTTGGCTGGCGGGCCCATAGACCTCATCGCCGTTGAGAAATAACGTCCGATTGCGCTTTACTAGAGGCCATTGCAGAAAAGCTTATGCGCCAAGACGGTTATTAAGCGCTATCAAGACAAAACTGAGCCACCGGAAAGTTTGCCGTGTCCGACACTCCTATTGCCCTGACCCATCTGCAAAGGCTGGAAGCCGAGAGCATCCACATCATGCGCGAGGTGGTCGCCGAGAGCGATAATCCCGTCATGCTGTATTCGATCGGCAAGGATTCGGCCGTCATGCTGCATCTGGCGATCAAGGCCTTCTTCCCGGCCAAGCTGCCGTTTCCGCTACTGCATGTGGATACGCGCTGGAAGTTCAGGGAAATGATCACTTTTCGCGATGCCTTGGCCAAGCGCCTAGGCCTAGACCTTTTGGTTCACACCAATCCAGACGGCCTAGCCCAAGGCATTGGCCCCTTCACCCATGGCTCGGCTGTTCATACCGATGTGATGAAGACCCAAGGCCTCAAACAGGCCCTGGATCAATACGGGTTTGACGTTGCTTTTGGCGGGGCGCGGCGCGATGAGGAAAAATCTCGGGCCAAGGAGCGGATTTTTTCCTTCCGCTCGGAACAACACCGCTGGGACCCCAAACAACAGCGTCCAGAGCTGTGGCGGACCTATAATGCCCGCAAACACAAGGGCGAGAGCATCCGCGTCTTTCCCCTATCCAACTGGACCGAGCTGGATATTTGGCAATATATCCATCTGGAAAACATACCCCTGGTGCCGCTCTATTTTGCGGATAAGCGCCCCGTGGTCGAGCGGGACGGCACCTTGATCATGGTCGATGATGACCGCATGCCATTAAGGCCCGGCGAGACCCCACAAATGAAGTCGGTACGGTTTCGTACCCTTGGCTGCTACCCCTTGACCGGGGCGGTGGAAAGCACGGCCGCAACCTTGCCCGAGATTATTCAGGAAATGCTCCTGACCACCACGTCCGAGCGTCAGGGCCGTGTGATCGATCACGACCAGGCCGCCTCGATGGAAAAGAAGAAACAGGAAGGCTATTTCTAATGGCCCATATTTCAGACCTGATCGAAAGCGATATTGACGCCTATCTGCTGCAACATCAGCACAAGAGTCTGCTGCGCTTCATCACCTGCGGCAGTGTTGACGATGGCAAGTCCACCTTGATCGGGCGGCTGCTCTATGATTCCAAAATGATCTTTGAAGATCAGATGGCAGCCCTTGAAGCCGATTCCAAGCGCATTGGCACCCAGGGCGGCGAAATCGATTTTGCGCTTTTGGTCGATGGCCTGGCCGCAGAGCGCGAGCAGGGCATTACGATTGATGTCGCCTATCGGTTCTTTTCCACCGAAAAGCGCAAATTCATCGTCGCCGATACGCCGGGCCACGAGCAATATACCCGCAATATGGTCACAGGTGCCTCAACCGCGGATCTGGCGATTATCCTGGTCGATGCGCGCAAGGGCATACTCACCCAGACCCGCCGCCACTCCTATCTGGTATCCCTGATCGGGATCAAAAAGGTGGTCCTAGCCGTCAATAAGATGGACCTGGTCGGGTTTGACCAGACCGTATTTGACACGATTGTGCGCGACTATCGCGCCTTTGCCGCCCAGGTTGGGCTGGACGATGTCACCGCCATTCCAATCTCTGGCCTTCGCGGCGACAATATTGCCTCGCGCAGTGATCAGACCCCATGGTTTGATGGTCCGGTCCTGATTGAGCATTTGGAAAATGTGCCGCTGGACGAGGAGATCCGCCAACAGGGGCCCTTGCGTCTGCCGGTCCAATGGGTCAATCGCCCGGACCTGGATTTCCGCGGCTTTGCAGGCCAGATTGCCAGCGGCAGCGTCCGGCCGGGCGACACGATCCGGGTTCTGCCCTCGGGCAAGCAAAGTAAGGTGGCGCGCATTGTCACCTATGATGGCGACCTTGATCTGGCCGTGGCCGGACAATCAGTCACCCTGACCCTAGAAGACGAGATTGACTGCTCGCGCGGCGATATAATCGCCTCTGGCAATCCGCCTGAAGTCGCCGACCAGTTCGAGACCACAATCATCTGGATGGCCGAAGAGCCCTTGCTGCCCGGCCGGGCCTATTGGCTGAAAATCGGGGCCAAGCTGGTCTCCGCCACCGTCACTGAGCCGAAATACAAGGTCAATGTGAACACGCTGGAGCATCTGGCGGCCAAGGCCCTGACCCTGAATGAAATCGGGGTTTGCAATATCAGTCTTGATCAACAGATCGCTTTTGATCCCTATAAGGACAATGTCGATACCGGCGGTTTCATCCTGATCGACCGCATGACCAATGCAACCGTTGGCATTGGCCTGATCCATTTTGCCCTGCGCCGCTCGCAGAATATTCATTGGCAGGCCCTGGACGTAAACAAGACCAGCCGCGCCGACCTTAAGGGTCAAAAGCCAGCCATATTGTGGTTCACCGGCCTGTCGGGTTCTGGCAAGTCGACCATAGCCAATCTGGTGGAAAAACAGCTCTACGGCATGGGGCGGCACACCACGACCCTGGACGGCGACAATGTTCGCCACGGCCTGAACCGCGATCTGGGCTTTACCGATGCCGACCGGGTGGAAAACATCCGCCGCGTCGCCGAGGTCTCAAAGCTTATGGTCGAGGCGGGCCTGATCTGCCTCGTTTCCTTCATCTCGCCGTTCCGATCCGAGCGGCAAATGGCCCGCGACCTGGTCGAGGGCGCCGAATTCCTAGAAGTCTTTATCGACACCCCCTTGGCGGTCGCCGAGGCGCGGGACGTGAAGGGGCTCTACAAAAAGGCCCGCAGCGGCGATTTGAAGAATTTTACCGGCATTGACAGCCCGTATGAAGCGCCCGATGCCGCCGAAATCCATATCGACACCACCAAGACCACGCCAGAACAGGCCGCCGACCTGATCATTCAAAAACTGCGCGATCGCGGCCTGATTCGGGATGGTTGGCAGGGGCCGGAAATCTAGACGGGCAATCTAGACGGGCAATCTAGGCTGGCAGGCGCCAGCCTAGGCATCCATGTCCAGCGCATAGCCGGCTGAGCGCACAGTGCGGATCGGGTCGGCCTTGGTCTCGAGATTCAGGGCCTTGCGCAGGCGGCCGACATGCACATCGACCGTCCGGGCCTCGACATACACATCCGACCCCCAGACCGCATCAAGCAATTGCTCGCGGCTAAACACCCGACCTGGATGCTGCATAAAATAGTCCAACAAGCGAAACTCGGTCGGACCAAGATGGATTTCGCGCCCATCGCGTTTAACCCGGTGGGCGACCCGATCTATGATTAGGTCGCCTTGATGAGTCCGGTCCTCAGCCAGGCCCGGGCGGATGCGGCGTAGCACGGCGCGAATGCGGGCGGTCAATTCGGTCATGGAAAACGGCTTGACAACATAGTCATCCGCGCCGGTATCGAGGCCGCGAATACGGTCTGTTTCTTCCCCGCGTGCGGTCAACATAACAATCGGCACATTGCGCGTATCGGCTCGGCTGCGCAGGCGGCGGCAGACCTCTATGCCCGACACCTTGGGCAACATCCAGTCAAGCACGATGAGGTCGGGCAGCTTCTCATTGATCTGGATCAGGGCCTCTTCGCCGTCGCTTGCCACCGACACGCTATAGCCCTCCTTGTCCAGATTATACTGAAGCAAGGTGGCTAGGGCATCTTCGTCTTCGACAACAAGAACATAAGGGATCAAGGCTTGGCTCCGAGCGGGCGCGAGATTAGAGGGCGGTATTTTTCGGCCGCTCACTGATCATGTCTTCGCCTGTAATTTCAAAGTGGATAATCTCGGCAATATTGGTGGCATGGTCACCAATGCGCTCAAGATTTTTGGCGACAAACAGCATATGGGCGCAGGAGGTAATCATACGCGGATCGCCCATCATATAGGTCAAGAGCTCGCGAAACAGGCTATTATAATGCTCATCCACCTCTTCATCGCGCCACCAGACGCCAACGGCGCGGTTCACATTCGATGAGGTATAGGCGTCGAGTACATCCTTTAGGCGCGCGGTGACGAGATTGCCCATGCGCTCAATCGAGCGGGTCAGAGCGGTCAGGGCCTCGGCCTCAGAGATCACCAAGGCCCGCTTGGCGATGTTTTTGGCCAGATCGCCGCAGCGCTCGAGATTGAGCGAAATCTTCATGGCCGCGACGGTGCGGCGCAGGTCCTGGGCCACAGGCTGGCGCAGGGCGATCAACTTGATCGATTTGCGCTCAATCTCGGCCTGCAGCACATCAAGCTTGTCGTCGCGCACAATAATGCCCTGGGCCAGCGGCACATCACGGCGCGTGATGCATTCGATGGAATCGGCAACCTGGGCCTCGACTAGACCGCCCATCCGCGCCACCTCGGCGGTCAGATGGTTCAGTTCATCGCCATAGGCTTTAACAGTATGTTCGGTCATCGCCGTTCAGCCTTCGCTATACAAATGAGGGGGAAATCCACCCAGGGCCTAGCCAAACCGGCCCGTAATATAGTCCTGAGTCCGGGTATCCTTGGGATTGGTGAAGATCTCATCGGTTGGCCCACTCTCGACCAGACGGCCCATATGGAAGAAGGCCGTCCGCTGTGAAACCCGCGCGGCTTGGGCCATGGAGTGGGTGACAATGACGATGCAGAACTGTTCGCGCAACTCGTCAATCAATTCCTCAATCTTGGCCGTCGCGATCGGGTCGAGGGCTGAGCAGGGCTCATCCATCAAGATCACTTCAGGGCCAACCGCAATCGCCCTGGCGATCACCAGACGCTGCTGCTGACCACCCGAAAGGCCGGTGCCGGGCTGCAATAGCCGGTCGGCGACCTCGTCCCATAGGCCAGCGCGGCGCAGGGAGGATTCTACAATTGCATCGAGCTCATCCTTGCCCGTGGCCAAGCCATGGATCCGCGGCCCATAGGCGACGTTTTCATAAATCGATTTTGGGAAAGGATTAGGCTTTTGGAAGACCATGCCAACCCGGGCGCGCAGGACCACCGGGTCAATACTGCGCGTATTGATGTCTTGGCCATCAATCTCGATCGTGCCCTCAACCTTACAGATCGGGATGGTGTCATTCATCCGGTTGATGCAGCGCAAAAAGGTCGATTTGCCACAGCCCGATGGGCCGATAAACGAGGTCACAGCCTTTTGGCTAATGTCCAAGGACACATCGAACAAGGCCTGCTTTTCGCCGTAGAAAACATTGACCTTATCGGCATGGATCTTGGTCGATCCGGCCTTGTCGGCGCTAAGATGGGCGTGGCCTAGAATGGATGAGGTCATGGAATTGCCTGAATTTGCCAAGGAGGGACGGTAGGTGGTCATGGGTCTACCACCGGCGCTCAAACCGGCGGCGCAGAATAATCGCCACCGCATTCATCAAGATCATAAAGACCAGCAGCACCATGATGGCGGCGGCTGTGCGTTCGTGGAAGGCGCGCTCAGACGCGTTTTCCCAGATAAAGACCTGCACGGGCAGGACGGTTGCGGCCTCGGTAAAGGCCGCGGGTACACCCGGCACAAACGACACCATGCCAATCATCAAGAGCGGCGCGGTCTCGCCCAGGGCATGGGCCAGGGCTAGGATCGAGCCGGTCATGACGCCGGGCATGGCTAGCGGCAAGACATGGTGAAAGACCGCCTGACTGCGCGAGGCCCCAACCCCGAGGGCGGCCTCCCGAATCGAGGGCGGCACGGCCTTGAGCGAAGAGCGGGTCGCAATAATCACGGTGGGCAGGGCCATTAGGGCCAGCACTAGCCCGCCAAGCAGGGGCGAGGACCGCGGCACACCCAGCGCATTGATAAACAAGCCAAGTCCAAGCAGGCCATAAACAATCGACGGCACCGCCGCCAAATTATTGATATTGACCTCGATAATATCGGTCCAGCGGCCCTTGGGCGCAAACTCTTCCAGATAGACCGCCGCCATCACCCCAATCGGCACAGCCAAAAGGGCGGTGACCATCAGCATCATGGCCGAGCCGACCACCGCGCCCAAGACGCCGGCCTGTTCGGGCTCAGTGGAGTCGGACTTGGTAAAGAAGGCGACATTAAAGCCGGTCTTGACCGCGCCCGAGGCATTCAGTTTGGTCAGCCAATCGATCTGCTGATTGTCCAGCTTGCGCTCTTCTTCAGGCGTAGAGCGTTTAATCTCGCCCTTAAAATAAAGGTCAGCATTGGCCCGCAAGGGTCCTGAAACACTGACCGTCTTGCCGATAATGGCCGGGTTTGCCTTGATCATATTGAGCAATTGGAAGCCAAAATCCGGCGAGATCAGGTCCTTAACCTTTTCCGACTTGGTGCCGAAATCGTCATCCTTCTCGCCCAACTTGGCGAGGACCGCATCGGCGACCATAATATCGAAATTGGTACCTTCCAGATTGGTACGATCAATCCGGGCAGGATCGAGTGGCACCTCGATCGCCACCGAATGCACGGTAAAGGTCGACACGCCCTGGGTGACAATACGCGTCAGCAATATGGCCAAAAAGCTCAAGGCAATGACAATGGCCATCAAGCCATAAAAGCGGAACCTCTGCTCGGTCGCATGGCGCGCCTTGAGGCGTTTTTCGAAGGCAGATTGCGCCTTGGCCTTATCGGCCGAAACGGGGATGGCGGCCTCAGTCATATTGTTCCCGATACTTCTGAACGATGCGCAGGGCGATAATGTTCAATAAGAGCGTCACGACAAACAGGGTCAAACCCAGGGCAAAGGCCGACAAGGTCTTGGGGCTGTCAAATTCCTGATCGCCGGTCAAAAGGGTCACGATCTGGACCGTCACGGTCGTAACGGTTTCGAGCGGATTAAGGGTCAGTTTGGCCTGAAGGCCGGCCGCCATGGTCACAATCATGGTCTCACCAACCGCCCGACTGATGGCCAGCAAGAAGGCCCCGGCAATACCTGGCAGGGCTGCGGGCAGGACCACATTCTTGACCGTCTCAGACTTGGTCGCGCCCATGGCATAGCTGCCATCGCGCAGGGCCTGAGGCACAGAATTGATAATGTCATCGGACAAGGAGGACACAAATGGGATCAGCATAATGCCCATCACCGCACCGGCGACCAAGGCCATCTGGTTTTGCACCTGAGAGAGATAAAGCCCCAAATCGTGAAACTGGCCATTTATCAACATCAGGCCAAGGGCGTTAAAGCCTTCGCGAAACAGCGGCCCAACCGTGAGGGCCGCAAAAAACCCGTAAACCACGGTCGGCACCCCAGCCAAAACCTCGAGCAAGGGCTTACAGACCGCGCGCGCGGTGGGACCGGCATATTCCGCCAGATAAATCGCCGAGAACAGGCCAACCGGGCCCGCCACCAACATGGCAATCAACATGACCAAAAAGGTTCCGGCAAACAGGGGCAGGGCACCAAAGCCGCCGGATGATCCGACCTGATCATCGCGCATACCAATTTGCGGGCTCCAATGCGTGCCCAGCAGGAACTCTCCCGGAGAGACCGTCTGAAAAAAGCGCGCACTCTCCCAGACCAGCGACAAGATAATGCCCAGGGTCGTGACCACAGCCACAATCGAGCAAATCATCAAGACATTACTGATCCAGCTTTCAACCCGGTTGCGGGCCCAGAACTTGGCATTGATCCTTGGATAGGTGAGCAATAGGCCCGCCAAGGCCAGAACGCCCATCAGGGCAAATGTGCCCATACGAATCTTGTCGCGATAGCCTTTGGCTTCAAGTGACTTTTGCGTTAGCGCCGCCTTGACCGGGCCTTCATAAATGACCTCACTGGCCTGTTTGCCCTCGGCCATGGCCTCGGCGTCGCGGTAGAAGAGTTGCTTTTGCTCAACCGACATGCCCGTTATGGCCACAGGCGCCTTGGCGACCAATAAGGCATGCTCGAACCGGCCACCAAATGAGACCGACAAGAACAAGAGTAGGGCCGCTGGCACAGCCACCCAAAGGGCAACATAGGTCCCGTAATAGTTCGGCAAGGAATGCAGACCGGCAGCAGACCCACCCGCTGAGGCCAAGGCCTTGCGGCGGCCAAGCCAATAGGTCAGGCCCGAAAATGCCGCTAGGGCAAAAAATACGATCCAGATCAACATGTCAGCTTGGCGTCCGTCCGGATTGAAGGGCACGAGGGGCGTACTCGCCCCCGCAGCATAAGAGTCACGCCCTTATCGACCGCAACTGCAATGAGCTTAAGACGTTTTGGTGACAGTTTTTTTACGGCGACGCATTTGTCACCGGCCGCTTGGCGTGAAACGCCGCCTAGGCCTCGGGTTGCACCGGGAAATAGGCAACAAACGATGCCCCAGATCCGGCCAGGCTTTCCACCCCAAAGCCGCCGCGGTGCCGATTTATAATGTGCTTAACGATCGCCAGACCAAGCCCGGTGCCCGATCGCTCGCCGCTTTTTTGACCCTCAACGCGATAAAACCGCTCGGCCAGCCTGGGCAGGTATTGACGCGCAATGCCCGGGCCTGAATCGGTCACCCTTAGACACACATAGCGCCCGTCATTGACATCATCGGGGGTCAGCAACGCCAACCGTGCGGCCCTTGGCTCGCGCAGGGCGATCGCCGCCTCGCCGGTCAGATTGGTTAGGCATTCCACCCGTACCGGCCCGCGGCCTCTAGAATACTTAACCGCATTATCAATCAGGTTTTGTGCCACCTGCACCATCTGGTCGCGGTCACCCACGGCCATGGCGAGCCCCGGCCTTGGTACATCCAAGACCAATTGCACTTGCGATTCCGCCAGCAGGGGACCAATAGAATCCACGACATCGGCAACCACCTGGGACAGATCAACACTGCCTTCCGGCGCAATATGCTCGTTCAGCTCGATGCGGCTGAGCGATAAGAGGTCGTCAATCAGGCGCGACATGCGCTCGGCCTGGGTGGCCATGATCTGCAAGAACCGGTCTCGCGCGGCGGCATCATCGCGCGCATGCCCCCGCAGCGTATCGATAAAGCCAGATAATGAGGCCAGGGGCGTGCGCAATTCATGACTGGCATTGGCCAGAAAATCGGCGCGCATCCGCTCATTGCGCCGGGCATTGGTCTCGTCGCGCATCATCAACAAGGCCAGGCGCCGCCCATCTAGGGCCGCACCCAAGGGTCGGACAAAGGCACGCAAGTATCGATCCTGAGCGCCACCCAACTCATAGGCCACCTCGCCCGCGAGGTTGCCAAACAGGGCCTCGTCAACCACTTCCAGCACATCAGGATTGCGGATGGCGGTAATCAATAAGGCCCCATCATCCTGGATTTTGAAAAAATCCTTGGCCGCCGCATTCGCAAAATGAATTCTTTGCCCGGCAAGATCATCGATTTCTTGCGCAGCAATCACCATGACCGGCTCCGGCAAGCTGCGTAAAATGGTCTCAAAAGGTGGTGAAATGGGCTGCGAAGGCCGTGCCGAAGCGCTATTGGCTTCGCTTACCTGCCCGATCGCGCCGGACCGGGGCGGCAAGGCCAGCCATACGGTCAAGCCGCCGACCAGGGCCGACATTACCAGGACTGGCCCAAGCGCGGCCTGGCCGGTTAGGGCCAAGATCAGCAAGGCCAACACACCCACACAGCCAAGCCCCAATAGCCGCAAGCTTAGCCGCTGCAAGGGCGATGGAGGTGCGGGCATAGCCATGGTTGGAACTTTCAGCGGTGCGGCCAGACGGCGACCGAATCAATTCTATCAGACCACAGACATGTGACGAAGCCGTGAAGGCGGCAAAATGCCGAGCTTTAGAAAACCTATCGACCCTTCAATTTAATACCATATATAATCGGTAGGGATTGTATGAAATAAAATGGCAAGGCTATTCCAGACCCGTCGAGGACACCATGAACCGTAACCCACCCCATCAAGCGCAAGGCCCGCTATCATCAGGCCGTGCCTGGGCCATGATGCTCGCCGTCTTGCTCAGCGGCGTCAGCGCGCATGCGCTGGCCCAAACCGATCCGGCCGGACCACAGGCCGAGGCCAGTGACCGCATCGCCCAACTCGAGGCCCAGGTCGCCCAACTCGCGGCTCAGATCCAGGACCTTAAGAGCTCGACGACAAAGGGACTGCGCGATGTCCGCACCGCCCAAGACGAGACCAAGGTCACCCTGATCAATGCGCGCCCGACTCTAACCACGGCGGATGGTCAGTTTTCGGCCTCGCTGCGCGGCGTCGTTCATTTTGATGCGGCTAATATTGCCCAAGACCCTGCAGGACCTCTCGCCAATGATTTTCGCCGCGGCTCATTCGCCGACGCAACCGAGGCTGGACGCGCGCGCGATCTGAACAGCGGCACCAATTTTCGCCGCGCGCGGATTGGCGTTGAGGGCAAGGCCTTTAAGGACTTTGACTATAGTCTGATCTATGAATTTGGCGGCTCTGGCAGCGAAGATGGCGGCCGCGTCCAGGACCTTTGGGTGCAATATTCCGGTATCAAGCCGTTTCGGTTCCGCGTCGGTGCATTCGCGCCGCCAACCGGCCTTGAGGACGCTGGCTCGACCAATAGCTCACTGTTTCTAGAGCGCGGCTCTGCTGCAGAAATCGTCCGCGCCATTGGCGGTGGTGACGGACGGTCCGCGGCAGCGGTCTATGCCAATGGCGACCACTGGTTTGCCTCGGGCGCGATTACCGGCCAGACCGTCGGCAATCTAAGCACAACCAATCCCTTTGACGAACAACTGGCCTTTGTCGGCCGCCTCGCGGCCACGCCACTACATGGCTATGACTGGCTGGTGCATATTGGGGTCAATTCGACTGTGGTCCTGACGCCAGCCGATAACGGCCCCGACGCGACCAGTGCCCGCTATGGCCTGCGCCTGCGGGACCGGCCCGAACTTAGGGTCGATGGCACACGACTGATTGATACAGGCAATATTGATGCCGATGGCCTGACCACCTATGGGCTGGAATTGGCGGCGCAAAGCAAGAACCTCTATATTCAAGGTGAATATGAGACCATCCGCCTAGATCGGCGCCTATCGGCCCTGTCCAATCCTGAGTTTTCCGGCTGGTATGTTCAAGGCAGTTGGGTCCTGACCGGCGAGGCTAGGCGTTACAATGCGCAAACCGCTGGCTTTGACGGGCCCAAGATCGACAAGCCGTTTGATCCCAACAAGAACCAATGGGGCGCATGGGAACTGGGTGCGCGCTATTCGACCGTCGATCTAAACTGGCACGCCGGCAGCGCCGGCTTGGCGGGACCAAGCGATAGTGTCCGCGGCGGTGAGCAGACCATCTGGACGGCGGGGGTCAATTGGTATCTTAATCCCGTAACGCGCATCATGCTCCAGTATCAAGACGTGGATGTGGACCGTTTGTCGCCAGGGGGTACAGCCTTTGGCGCCGGTGCCCTCACGCCCGCCGCTGGACGTCAGATCGGCCAAAAATTTCAGGCAACTGCCCTTCGCACCCAGATTGCCTTCTAGTCAGACACTCACCTTAAGGGACACGCCAGTATGACCAAATCCATCCAAGCCCCTTCCCGCCGTAGCCTTCTGATCGGCGCGGCCGGTGTGGGCGCAGCCCTCGCCGCTCCGGCCCTGATTACGAGCTCGGCCGCCGCCGCCGCGCCCAAGGCCGTAACCTTGCTCAATGTCAGTTATGACCCGACGCGTGAGCTTTATAAGGACATCAATGCCGCCTTTGCCGCCTATTGGAAGGACAAGGTTGGTCAGGCCCTCTTGATCAATCAAAGCCATGGCGGCTCTGGCAAGCAGGCCCGGGCCGTGATCGACGGCCTGCAGGCCGATATCGTGACCCTAGCCCTTGCCTATGATATTGATGAGATCGCGCAAAAGGGCAAGCTCTTGCCCGCCAATTGGCAATCGCGCCTGCCCAATAATTCCTGCCCCTATACCTCAACCATCGTGTTCTTGGTGCGCAAGGGCAATCCTTGGAAGATCCGCGACTGGGGCGATCTGGTGCGTCCGGGTATTGATGTGATTACCCCCAATCCCAAGACCTCTGGCGGCGCACGCTGGAACTATCTAGCGGCCTGGGCCTGGGCGCTTAAGCAGCCCGGCGGCAATGCTGGAACCGCCCAAGCCTTTTTGGAAAAGCTTTATAAACAAGTCCCCGTGCTCGATACTGGCGCGCGCGGCTCGACTACGACCTTTGTTCAACGCGGCATTGGCGATGTCTTGATCACCTGGGAAAATGAGGCCTTTTTGGCCCTAGACGAGCTTGGCCGCGGCCAGTTTGAGATTGTTGTGCCCAGCCTGTCCATACTGGCCGAGCCCCCGGTTGCCCTGATCGACAAGGTCGTGGATCGCCACAAGACCCGCACGATTGCAGAGGGCTATCTGAATTTTCTTTACAGCCCCCGCGCCCAGGACCTGATTGGCAAGAACCATTATCGGCCGCGCAACCCAGAAGCCCTGGCCAAATATGGCAACAAGTTCGCCAAGCTGCCGCTGGTCACGGTCGCCGAGACCTTTGGTGGCTGGCAAAAGGCGCAGGCCACCCATTTTGCCGATGGCGGCCTGTTCGACCGGATTTACCGGCCCAGCTAGGCTGGCAAACCTCACCGCCTCGTCATCAGCCCGCTTGACGAGGCGGGATTTGTCCTGAAGCATGCCATTAGACAGATCTTGCGGCCGCTTGAGCTAGACAAGACGACAGGGAAACGGACTTGAGGGCGGACTATGAAACGGATTGCCGGGATTGTTTTGGCCAGTCTCTTGGGCGTATTTGCGCTTGCGGCCTTGGCTTTTTATGGCGTTAGCCACGGCTGGGGCGGCATTGAGCGCGATGCAGGCACCATCCATGGCAAGCGTTTGCCGGACGCGATGCTGGCGGCCCGCACTAGCGAGCAACAATCCCTAGCCGCCGGTCCGCAAGCCAAACAGATCCTGTTTGGCGACCTGCATGTCCATACCACCTATTCCACCGATGCCTTCCAGTTCAGCCTGCCGCTCAATGGCGGCACCGGCACGCACCCTGTCGCGGATGCCTGCGATTTTGCGCGGTTTTGTTCCTCGCTCGATTTTTGGGCCATTACCGACCATGCCGAGGCCTCAACGCCGCTGCGCTGGAAGCGGACCAAGGAGGCCATGCGCCAGTGTCAGGCCGTGGCCGGGGGCGATATCAATCCCGACATGGTGTCCTTTATTGGCTTTGAATGGACCCAGGTTGGCCGTACGCCCGCCGAACATTACGGCCACAAGAATGTGATTTTTGAAGGCCTTGCTGACGAGGGCCTAGCCGCGCGCCCGATCGCCTCTGGCGGTGCCACCACCCAGGCCCTGCGCACCAAGGCCCGCGGCCTGCCACCCGGCGTGGTGCTGGAAGATGCCGACCACGCCCAAACCTATCTGGATTTCAACCACTTTATCAAAGAAATCCAACAGGTACGGTCGTGCGACCCGGCCACGCCGTCAAACAAGCTAAGCTCAGATTGTTTTGAAGAGGCCTCGACGCCGGGCGAACTGGTGCGCAGGCTCGATCAGCAAAATGTCCATCCCCTGATCATTCCGCATGGCTCGTCTTGGGGCTTTTACACCCCGCCTGGGACCAGCTGGGACAAGGCGCTCAATCCCAAGGACGATCCTTCGCGCTTTAGCCTGATCGAGGTCTATTCTGGCCACGGCAATTCCGAAGAATATCGCGATTGGCGCGACATCAAGATCAATGCAGACGGCAAGACCGCCACCTGCCCTGAGCCAAGCCAAGGCTATCTGCCCAGTTGCTGGCGCGCCGGCCAGATCATCCAAGAGCGCTGTACCAATGCGGGGCTTGGCAAGGCCGAATGCGATCGCCGCGCCGCCGTTGCCCGCAATGCCTATGCCAATATGGGCGTTGCCGGCCACCTCGCAATCAAGGGCGAGACCCAAGAAGATTGGCTCGATTCCGGTCAGTGCAATGACTGTTTCTTGCCACCCTTTAACCACCGTCCGCAAACATCGGTACAATATGGCCTAGCCATCTCTCGGTTTGATGAAACCCCGAATAATCCAGCGCGGTTCCGCTGGGGCTTTATCGGCTCGTCTGACAATCACCATGCCCGGCCCGGTACCGGCTATAAGCAAAATGACCGTCACAAAAACACAGAATCGTCTGGCCCAATCAGCGAACGCTGGCGCAGCCTCTTGATCGGCAAGCCGCAAGAAAAGGACCCCGAGGCCCATCCAATGGCCCAGTCCGAACTGTTCAAACAGGCAGGTTTCCAATTGACCGAGTTTGAGCGTCAGACCTCCTTCTTCTTGACCGGCGGCCTGGCCGCTGTGCATGCGCCATCGCGTGACCGCCACGCCATCTGGCAGGCCCTGCAACGCCGCGAAGTCTATGCCACGTCTGGCCAAAGGATCATGTTGTGGTTCGACAAGATCGATACCGCCACGGGCCAGCGCCTGCCCATGGGTTCAATCATAAAGACGGACAAGGCCCCGACCTTTGAGGTCCGAGCCGTCGGCGCACTGAAACAAAAGCCCGGCTGCCCGAACTTTTCCAGTGCCGGTATGGATGCCAAGCGGCTCAAGACCCTGTGTTCGGGCGAATGTTTCAATCCGTCTGATACGCGCAGCCTGATCACCCGCATCGAGGTCATCCGCATCCAGCCACAAGCGCGTCCGGGTGAGCCCGTTGGCGGCCTGATCAAGGATTCCCTGATCGTGCATCACTGCAAGCCCGACGCTAATGGTTGCAACTTCCGCTTCTCCGATCCGGAATTTGCCCGCCTGCGCCGCGACACACTTTATTATGTCCGGGCAATTCAGGAGCCAGAACCCGTGATCAATGGCGGCCAGCTCAATTGCGAGCGTGATGCCAAGGGCCAGTGCCTCAAGGTGCATATGTGCTATGGCGATTATCGCAGCGCCAAGAGCGATTGCCTCAAGCCCGCTGAGCCCCGCGCCTGGTCTTCGCCCATCTATCTCGACATCCCAAAAGGCTAGGGCGTGGAGGATTTCAGTGCCAAGCCCCAAGCCCTCGGGGTTTGGGCCAAGCGGCTTTATATTGGTGGGGTTGTTGCGGGTCTGGGGCTAGCGGCCTTTGCAGCGCTGGGGCCGCTCAAGACCGGGCCCTTGCCAGCCGGTGCCGTGGCGCGGGTTGGGACGGTGCTGATCAGCCGCCAGACCTTTGACAGTGCGATCGAGGGCCTAACCGCGGACAAGCGCAACCCCTTGACGCCTGCCGATAAGGCCATGGCCTTGAGCCGCCTGATTGATGAGGAATTGCTGGTACAACGCGGTCAGGAGCTGGGGCTTGCCCAGTCTGAAGGCTCGGTGCGCAAGGCCCTAGTCGATGCCATGATCCAGTTTGCCGCCGCCGAGGCTGCGGGCCGCGAACCCAGTGCTGCCCAACTGCGCACCTATTATGATCAGCGCCCCGAACGCTTTACCCGCACAGCGCGCCTAAGCTTACGCGCCGCAACCCTTCCGGCCAATGCGCAGACCCGAATTGATGCCGCGCGCCAGGCCCTTCGCCAAGGCGGCGGTTATGAGGCGGCCATGACAGCGGCCAATGCCGACCGCATGATTATCCCCGAAGGCTTTTTACCCGTGGCCAAGGTGGCCGACTATGCCGGCCCCACAGTGCGCGATGCCGCCCTTGGCCTAGAACCCGGTCAGGTGGCTGGCCCGCTCAAGGCCGATGACCATGTGGTGTTTGTCTATCTGATGGCGCGCCAGATGGGCGAGCGACCAGACTTTGATCGCGTCCGCGATACGGTGGCCGAGGAATGGCGGCGCGATAACCAAGCAAAGGCGCTGGATACCTATTTGCTCGATCTGCGCAAGACGGCCAAGATCAAGCTGGCCGCAGATGCGCCAAGGCCCGTCGCCCCATGACAGGCTGGGTCAAGCTCTGGACCCTGTTGCTGGCCCTAGCCATGCCCGCCTTGGCCAATGCCCATTCGCGCAGCGAGTCCTATTCCAGTTGGCGTGTGCAGGACCAAAAACTGATCGGGGTGGTTCAGGTCGATGCCTTGCGCGCCACCCAACTGATCACCGACCCAGCCCAGACTCAGGACCTGCAAGGCCTATTGGCGGGACAGGTCCTGACCACGGTCAGTGCCAAGCAGGGCAGGCTTGACTGCCACCGCGATCTGGTGCGCCCCTTAAACGCAGCCATTGGCCAATTGCGCAGCGAAATCATCCTGACCTGCCCAAGGGCTCTGGCCCAGGTGCCCGCCACGCTGACCATCGGCGTGTTTGGCGCGGTGTCGTTTAGCCATGTGCATTATGCCCGCGTCCTAGCCCCCAACGGCCAGGTCAGTGAGACCGTTTTGTCGCAAGGTCACCGCACCGTCTTGGTCGGTGGCCCGGCCAAGATACAGCCGTCTAGCCTGTTTGACTTTATGCGGCTGGGCCTGATCCATGTCCTATCAGGCCCGGACCATCTGGCCTTTTTGTTGGCCCTAACCCTTTTGGCCGGACGCCCGCTGCTGGCGATTGGTGCAGCCACCGGCTTTACCCTGGGCCATAGCCTCACCCTAGCCCTGGTTACGATCGGGGCGCTGCAACCCGCGTATTCCGCCATTGAGGCCTTGATTGGCTTTACCGTCGTGTTCGCAGCGGGCGAGGCCTTGGCCGCGCGCTATGGGGCGAGTCGGCGATTAAGCCTGATCGGGGCGGGTGCGATCTTGCTGATTCCATTGACCGCCACGGTCTTGAAGCTCGGCCCGCCCCCCTGGCCCGTTTTTGTTGGGGCGGCGCTTTTCGCAGCCTGCGCCCCGGGCTCTGGCCTGTCGGGGTCAAGGCGCATGGCCCCGGTCCTAGCCGCCGCCTTTGGCCTAATCCATGGCGCGGGCTTTGCCGGTCCCTTGCTGGAGCTTGACCTGCCGCAAAACCGGCTCCTGCCCGCCATATTGGGCTTTAATATCGGGGTTGAGGCGGCGCAATTATTGGCCCTAGCCGGCTTTGCCCTTTTTGGCCTTTTGCTTGCCCGCACCAGCCCCCGGATCCGCTCAGGGGCCTTTATCGCCGCCACAACCGTCTTGAGCGGGCTTGGCGTTTATTGGTTTGTCAGCCGAAGTTTGGGACTGAACTAGGCTCGACCAACCGCTGCGACATTTTGTCCAGGACTTTGGCGATATTGTGTTTGCGAGGCGATCGACGCGGGACTACACCCCCGCCCGGCGATTGATGCGGCCTAAGGCCGTGACCGCCGGAGCTAGACACATGACCGACCTATCCAAGGATGGGTCCTCGACAGGATCATCTGCCCAGGCGGCAAAAGATCAAACCTCATCAAACCTTACCGACACGCCTTCCGCCTCAGCCAGCCATGGCCATGGCCGGTTCTGGACCCTGGCGCTCGGATCGATTGGTGTGGTGTTCGGGGATATTGGCACCAGCCCGCTTTATGCGTTTCGTGAAGCGCTCGGACAGGCCGCCAAGGATGGGCTGGAGCGATCCGAAGTGATTGGGGTCGTGTCCCTAGCGCTTTGGGCCCTGATCCTGGTCGTGACGGTCAAATATGTGCTGTTCTTGATGCGCGCCGATAATCGCGGTGAGGGCGGGGTCTTGTCGCTCATGGCCCTCGCCCAGCAAGCCCTGGGGGGACGAACGCGCACCGTGTTTGTGCTTGGGGCCTGTGGCGCCGCCCTGTTTTACGGCGATGCCATTATCACCCCGGCCATATCCGTGCTTTCGGCGGTTGAGGGCCTGCGCACGGTGCCCTCCCTTTCGCATATCGTAACGCCGGGTCTGGTGGTCGGGATCAGCCTCGCCATCTTGTTTGGCCTGTTCATGGTCCAGTCGCGCGGCACTGAAAAGGTCGCCGCCTGGTTTGGCCCAATCTGTCTGGTCTGGTTCATTCTGATCGGCGGCCTGGGCATCGCGCATACCATCCATCACCCACAAATCCTGCTAGCCTTTAGTCCAGGCTATGCGGTGAGCTTTTTGATCCAGCATGGGGTGATTGGCTTGCTCGTGCTCGGATCAGTGTTCTTGACCGTGACCGGGGCAGAGGCCCTCTATGCCGATATGGGCCATTTCGGGCGTTGGCCGATCCAGGCCGCTTGGCTCTATTTTGTCCTGCCCTGCCTTATGCTCAATTATCTCGGCCAGGGCGCATTTGCCCTGTCTGAGGTCAGTGCAGCCGCCGCCGCCCATCGCCCGGTGCAGAATCTGGACTGGTTCTTCCTGATGGCCCCGGAGGTTCTGCGCATCCCCCTGGTGGTGCTGGCCACCCTAGCAACCATTATTGCCAGCCAGGCCGTGATCACAGGCGCGTTTTCCTTGACCAATCAGGCCATGCAGCTGGGCCTCTTGCCGCGCATGATCATAGAGCGCACCTCACAGACCCATGCGGGCCAGATCTTTTTGCCAAGGATCAATATGTTGCTCATGTTGGGCGTATTCTTGCTGATTGCGGTTTTTAAAAGCTCGAGCAACCTGTCCCATGCCTATGGCCTGGCCGTGACCGGGACCATGGCGGTGACCACATCCTTGGCCTTTATCGTCGTGCGGCGTTTGTGGAAATGGAGCCTCTGGACTAGCCTGGCCCTGATCGCACCCCTACTGGCCCTGGACCTGGTTTTCCTAGGGGCCAATGCGCTGAAGATCCTGTCCGGCGGCTGGGTGCCCCTAACCATTGGCGGCGCCCTGTTTGTGATTATTGCTACCTGGGCAAGGGGCTCGGACATACTCGCCCGCAAGGTCGAGCAGGACTCCCCCGCCATGGCTGATATTGCCGCCATGTTATCGCAGCGCAGCCCGTTTAGGGTCGATGGCACGGCCGTCTATCTGAATAGTACACTGGACCGCGCGCCCATGGCCCTATTGCACAATCTCAAACACAATAAGGTCTTACACAAGACCAATGTGATCTTGACTGTGCTGACGGCCGAAACCCCGCGGGTTGAGCCCAAGGACCGCATGCAATGGCATCGGCTAAATCCTGACTTTTTGCAGGTCGTGCTGACCTATGGCTTTATGGAAACCCCCAATCTGCCCAAATCTCTGGCCAAGTGCCCGCAGTCGGAGGCGCGGTTCGACATCATGTCGACCTCGTATTTCTTGGGGCGCAGAACCGTGGTGCCCGCGGCGAGTTCGCAAATGCCGTCTTGGCAAAACCGCATCTTTATCTTCTTGAAAAAGAACGCCGCCAATCCAACCGATGTCTTTAACCTGCCCGCCGGGCGCGTGGTCGAGATGGGTAGCCAGGTCTCGATCTAGGCGGTTTTGAGGATCTCGTCCTCGACCTGGCCAAGGCGCTCCTTGCCGAAAAACATCTCATCGCCGACAAAGACGGTGGGGATGCCAAAGGCCCCGCGATCACAGGCCTGTTGCGTGGCCTCGATCAGGGCCGCCTTTATCTCTGGCGTCTGGCTTAATGCCATCAGGGCCGGCGCATCGAGGCGCGCAGCCTCCAGCACTTGCGCCAGGACGCCGAGATCGGCCATGGGCTTTTGATCCTCCCACATGGCGCAGATCACGGCCTCAATATAGGCGGGCAAGACGCCAAGGCTCTGGGCGGCAAACGCGCCGCGCATCAGGTTGAGGGTATTGACCGGAAAATGCGGATTGAACTGGTAGCGGGTGAGACCGTGGCGTTCGACAAAGCGCTGGGTCTCCAACTGCTCATAGGCCATTTTTTTAGGGATATGGCCGAACGCCTCCATGGGCGAGCGATTATTGGCCAGCTTGAACAGGCCGCCGAGCAGGACCGGCTTATAGGCAAATTTCACGCCGGTTCGCGCCTCAATGCCGGGCAGGACCCGATGCACCAGATAGGCATTGGGGCTACCAAAATCGAACAAGAATTCAGGCTGGATCATGGCGCGCTGTCGCTCTTAAAGAATGTGACCCATCTTGGCCCGCTTGGCTGCTAAATAGGCCTGATTTTCCGGCCGCTCCGCCGTCCAGGCCGCCACGCGCTCGGTCTCGATCCCGGCGCTGCGCAGGGCCGCGACCTTGTCTGGATTATTGGTTAGGAGCCGCACCCGGCTAATGCCAAGGTTTTTCAAAGCCTGGGCGGCAATGTCAAATTCGCGCAGATCCGGGGCAAAGCCTAGGGCAAGATTAGCCTCGACCGTATCCATGCCCTTGGCCTGCAGGGCATAGGCTTTCAGCTTATTACCCAGCCCAATACCCCGGCCCTCCTGGCGCAGATACAGGACAAGACCTGCGGGGGCCTGCGCCACCCGCTCGAGCGCTGCATGCAGTTGCGGGCCGCAATCGCAAAGATGCGAGCCAAACACATCACCGGTCAGGCATTCGGAGTGAATCCGCACAAGCACCGCCTCGCCGGGGCCTGGCCCGCGCGGCGTACCAATGGCGACATGCTCACGCCCGTCACCCAGATCGGTCATGACCCGCATGGAAAACTGACCATAGCTGGTGGGCAGATCAATTGCCCCCTCGCCCAACCAGTTTGAAATTTCAACACCAACCGACATGTCTTCGACTTTCCAGACACGGCCGCCCTTTGACGCCGGTGTCGCTCGCTCAGCCTGATCTCAGGCCTATAGATAGGGTTTAGGACGACTGGCCCTAGGGGGGCAACTGTCTTGATGTGCTCAGCCGTCGGATAAACCGGTTGCCGCCGCGACAATCATGCCGCTCGACAGCCAAGTATGGGCGGTCTAGAGCTAAGGTGATGTCGGGGCCCATCCACAATTCGCGCAAACGCTCAGGTCATGGCCTGCTGCTCGCCGCGCTCGCGCTTGGCCTGCGCCTTATCCTGCCCGGCGGGGTGATGCTGGCCGCACCCTCGGTCGGTGCCGTGCCGCAAATGGTGATCTGTACTGGCCAAGGGGCCCTGACGGTCAGTCTTGGTCCAGATGGCACGCTTGTTAAGGCCCCGGCTAATAAGGCCCCAGATAAGCCCGAGCGCCCCGACCATCCTTGCGCCTTTGCCGCCAGCATAGCGCATGTCGGTCCCAGCCAAGCGCTGGCGGCCGTCCCGGTCCAGATCGTGCGCAGTCTAGACCTTCCCCAACTTGCCCACCAAAGGCCAGGCCTTGGGCTGGCCGCGCCGCCGCCCTGGACTACAGGACCACCCACCGATTTTCGATTGATCTGAACCTTGGCCTGGCCACGCGCCAGCCAATTTCACTGATTTAAGCGCCCGATACGCGAGGCTGCGTGAGGTTTGTTTATGCAAGCCCATGCCGCGGCCAGCGCGTTCGGAGCAATCGAAAGCTTCGTCATGCCCCTCAATGCCCAAACCACCCTGGTCGCCCTTGGCCTATCGCTTGTTGCCGGTACAAGCGCGCTGGCGCAAACCGCCGC
The DNA here is from genome assembly GCA_947452365.1 of Caulobacteraceae bacterium. Classification (GTDB taxonomy): domain Bacteria; phylum Pseudomonadota; class Alphaproteobacteria; order Caulobacterales; family Caulobacteraceae; genus CAISGS01. Next base: position 5,632 of record CANGCO010000010.1, on the reverse strand, counting down.
CCTAGACCTTGCTACCAATTCGGTGATCATTACCGGCAAGCGCACAAAAACCGCGCTTGAAAACCCGCCCTCGACCCAAGTCAGCGTCACTGCCGACGCCATCACCAAGACGATCAATGCCGCCAGTGTCGAAGACACCCTAAAATACCTGCCCAGCTTGGTGGTTCGCAAACGCCATATTGGCGACAATTTTGCCCCGATCGCGACCCGCACCTCTGGCCTTGGAGCCTCGGCCCGCAGCCTGATCTATGCCGATGGCGCCCTATTATCCGCCCTGATCGCTAATAATAACGGCAATGGCAGCCCACGCTGGACCCTGGTCACGCCTGAAGAAATTGAGCGCATCGACGTGCTCTATGGCCCGTTTTCCGCCGCCTATTCTGGCAATTCGATCGGGGCGACGGTCAATATAACCACCCGCATGCCAAGCCAGTTGGAAGCGAGGGCCAGCGCCCTGACCAATCTTAGCGATTTTGCGCTCTATGGCACCAAGCAGTCCCTGCGTACCCAGCAGTTTTCAGGATCACTCGGCAATCGGTTTGGACCCTTGGCCGTGCTGGCCAGCCTGACCCATACGGATGCCCAATCCCAGCCGATCAGCTTTACAACCGTCACTGGCCAAGCCAACCCAGCGGGTACATTTGGCGGCTATGGCGACCGCAATAAGCTTGGCCAAGCCATCCGGGTCCTTGGCGCAGGCGGGATCGAGCACCATGTGCAGGACACTGCCAGACTTAAGCTCGCGCTCGATATCAATCCCAGCCTGCAGGCCCGTTATATGCTCGCGGTCTGGCGGGATGACACGGCAAGCACAGTCCAGACCTATTTGACCAATGCCGACGGCGCTGCCAGCTATCGCACCGCCGCCAATGGCACCACGACCGGCTTTAATTCTGGCCTCTATCAGCGCGATGCCGAGCATTTTAGCCAGGCCCTCAGCCTTAATGGCACCGGCCCTAAACTGGATTGGCAGGTGATCGGCACGCTTTATCGCTATGGCCGCGATTGGCAGGCCGGTCCCTCGCCCGATACGACCAGCGCCACCATGCCCGCAACCGGCTTTATCAGTACCCGCAATGACCTACCGGGGGCCATTGGTGGCGGAGCAGGCACAATCCAAAAACAAGACGGCACCGGCTGGCACACGCTCGATGCCAAGGCGAGCTTGCGGCTTGGGCCAGACGATCAGCACCAGATCAACGGCGGGCTGCATCTGGACCAAGAAACCCTCAATGCCAGAACCTTTATGCTAGCCAATTGGCGCGGTCCCGACGGCCCGCTAGGCCAACTTCGCACCGCCTCGCATGGGGTGACTGAGACCAAGGCCGTCTGGGCCCAGGATGAGGTTCACTTAAGCCCTAGTCTTAGCCTAAACCTTGGCGGCCGTTATGAGGCCTGGCAGGCCCATAGCGGCCTCAACACCACGCTGTCATCCACGCTGAATACAAGCCTTGTTCAGCCCAATCGAAGGGATGAATTTTTCAGCCCCAAGGCGGCGCTGGCATGGCAGGTTCAGCCGGGCCTTAGCCTCAAGCTTTCAGCGGGCAAGGCCTATCGCACGCCAACCGTTGGCGAGCTTTACCAGACCATGACCGTGGGCAGTCTCCTAGCCAATCCCAATCCAAGGCTACGACCAGAACAGGCGACCTCCATCGAGCTTGCGCTCGAACACCAAACCGCCAATAGCGATATCCGGCTGTCGGTGTTTAACGAGCGCGTCCGCGACGCCCTGATTTCGCAAATCAATACGGTCACCAATACGACCTATGTCCAGAATATCGACCGCACCGAGGCGAGGGGCATGGAACTGGTCGCCAGTCGCCAGGCGCTCCTGCCCCGCCTCGATATGTCCGCCAGCCTAACCTATGCCGATGCAATCACCGCCAAGAACAGGGCCTTTCCTGCCTCGGTGGGCAAACGTCTGCCCAGCGTACCGCTCTGGAAGGGCACGGCCTTAGTCACTTGGCATGCAACCGAGGCCTTGAGCCTCACGGCCGCGGCCCGATTTGCCAGCCGAAATTATGCCAATCTGGCCAATGACGATACGGTTGGGAACACGTATGGCGGCTTTTATCGCTATGCCGTGTTTGATGCCCGCGCCGTTTATCAACTCAATGACCATGCCCAGGTCTCGGTTGGCATGGACAATATTAGCAATGATAAATACTTCCTCTTCCATCCCTTCCCGCAACGCTCGGTCTTTGCCCAGATCAATTGGAAACTCTAGCGCCATGACCGTCACCCCGCTCAAATCCAAGGCCCAGACCCAGGGTCTGATCGATCACCGCGCCATATGGCGATGGCACTTTTATGCCGGGCTGTTTTGCCTGCCCTTCATCCTGATCCTAGCGATCAGCGGCTCGGCCTATTTGTTCAAGCCCCAGATCGAGGTCTGGCTGGACCGGCCCTATGATCACCTGGCCTTTGCCGGCCCGCCCGCCAGCGCTGATGCGCAAGTTGGCGCGGCCCTAGAGGCGTTGCCCGGCGCAAGGCTGACAACCCTAGAGGTACGCCAGGACCCGCATGATGCGGTGCGGGTCACGGTCAAGGCCCATGGCAAGGACCAGCTGGTCTATGTCCATCCGCACAGCCTAGCCATCCTCAAGATCGTACCGACCAAGGACCGGTTTATGGCCGTAATCAAGGCCATTCATGGCGAGCTCCTAATTGGCGATCGCGGCAAGCTCTTGGTCGAGTTAGCCGCGTCTTGGGCCATAGTTATGATCCTGACCGGGCTTTATCTTTGGTGGCCGCGCGGGGCCAAGGGCCTAGCAGGTCTGGTCTATCCCCGCCTAAGGTCCGGCAAGGCCCTGTTCTGGCGTGATCTGCACGCGGTCACAGGCGTCTGGGTCTCGGGGTTTGCGCTGGTGCTCCTATTGACCGGCCTGCCCTGGACCACGGTCTGGGGCGAGGGGTTCAAGGCGGCTCGGCGTCTGACCCATACCGATATTGTACACCAAGACTGGACCACCAGCCGCGCCGCCGAGGTCGCCGATACCATGGCCGGCATGGATATGGGCGGGGCTGGTCAAGGTGCCATGGCCCGGCGGGCCACAGCCCAGCCCTCCTTCGCCGCCATGACCGCTGCCGTGCGGCCGTTGAATCTCGCCCCGCCCGTCCTGATCACACCGCCCTCGGCCAAGAACCCTGGCTGGAGCGGCAAGTCCGATGCCCAAAACCGGCCATTAAGGGTGACCCTGAGCCTTGATCCCGTCACCGGCCAGGTCTTGACCCGTCAGGGCTTTAACAGTCGCCACCCGATCGATCAGGTCATTGGCTATGGCACCGCCCTGCACGAAGGCCAATTGTTTGGCCTGGTCAATCAGGTCCTCGGCGTCCTGACAGCGCTTGGCCTTTGCACACTGGTGGTCAGTGCGGCGGTCATGTGGTGGCAAAGACGCCCGAGCGGTCAATTGGGCGCGCCTCTGCCGCTGGGCCAAGGCGTGCCGTCCAGGGGCCTTGGCGTCATGATTATTGGACTTGGCCTCTTCTTGCCGGTGCTGGGCCTGTCCATCCTGGCTGTCGCGGCCATAGAATGGCTCATACTGCGGCGCATACGGCCCGCAAGACGGTTTTTAGGCCTAGCGGGCTAGGGCAGATCTCGCCATAGCCGCCTTGGCGCGACATTGCGCCAAGCCATGTTCAGCGCACTGGCCAAGGTGGCCATATCGCAATCGGCCAGCCTAAGCTTGGTCCAGCCCTTTAGACCCCAGGCCCCGGCCACAGGTGAAAACACGGCGGGCTCAGCGCTTACCAGCATGTCTTGTTGCTCAGGGACAAGCTTGACGACCGCATGATCGGGCGCTGACAAGGTGGCAAACACCTTGCCCCCCACCCGAAAATCCGCCTTGCCAAAATGCGCCTGCTCGGCCGCGCTGGGCAGACCAAGCGCTAGGCGGCGGACATCGTCATGGGTAAGGCTCAAGAGGTCAGACATTTGTGGATCTACCGTCTGGTGCAGCCAAATATCGTAAAGATTACAGGCCGTCTATTCCCTATGGTCAAGCCCAAGGCTAATCAGGCCTGGCCTAGGCTAGGCGTCTGATAAGTGCCCCCGATAGGCGCCGCGCAGCACCTTCTTGTCGATCTTGCCCGTGGCGGTCAGGGGCACGGCGGCAAAGATCACATCATCGGGCAGCCACCACTTGACCACCCGCTCGATCAAATAGGCCAGCACCGTCTCGCGGCTAAGGCTTGCGCCCTCGTGCAGTTCTAGGATCAGCAGCGGCCGCTCTTCCCATTTGGGATGCGCCACCCCGATCACGGCAGCAATCTTGACGTCCGGATGCCCAGCCGCGACATTCTCCAGATCGATCGAGCTGATCCATTCGCCGCCCGACTTGATCACATCCTTTTTGCGGTCAGTAATGCGCATAAAGCCAAACGCATCGAGGGTGGCGATATCGCCGGTGTCAAACCAGCCGTCTGCATCCACCACATCAGCCTCTTGGCGAAAATAGCGCTGCAAGGTCCAGGGGCCGCGCACCATCAAGGCGCCCGAGGTCTGGCCATCCATGGGGGCATCCTGGCCATCCTCATCGACCACCTTCATCTCTATGCCAAATTGCAGCCGCCCCTGCCGCGTCCAGATCGCCTGGCGCATGGCCTCATCGCCCAGCGCCGCCAATTCCGGCGTCGGGGTTGCGACCACGCCCAAGGGGCAGGTCTCGGTCATGCCCCAGATCTGCAAGACCTCAATTCCATAAGCCTCATGAAAGGTCTGGGCCATGGCCAGAGGCACGGCCGAGCCGCCAATCACCACCCGCTTTAGGGTCTTTGGGCTTTGATCCTGCGCCTTAAGCCAGGCCAGATAATTGGTCCAGATGGTTGGCACACCGCCGGTAAAGGTCACGCCATGGGCGACAATCAGCTCATGCAGGCTGGCCCCATCCATCTTGTCACCGGGCAGGACCAGGGCGGCCCCGCATACAGGCGCGGCAAACGGCAGGCCCCAGGCCGTAGCGTGATAGAGCGAGCTGCACGGCATCACCACATCAAAAGCGGTAAAGCCAAACGCACTGGCCAGGCCCGCCGCCATGGCATGCAAGACCACGGCCCGGTGGCTATAGAGCACACCCTTGGGATCACCGGTCGTGCCCGATGTATAGCACAAAAACGCCCCGGCATTTTCATCAAAGGACGGCCAGACAAATCCCGCCTCTTGCGCAGACAACAGGTCCTCATAGCACAAGGCCGCCACAGGTCCGGGCACATGCCGGTCCCTGTCCGACAGTTGGATAAAGGTGGTGACGCTCTCTAGCTGCGGCGCAATGCGGGCCACCAGCTCGGCAAAATTGCTGTCAAAGGCCAGCACCCGGCTCTGGGCGTGATTGATCGTATAGATGATCTGCTCGTCAAACAGGCGCGGATTGGCCGTGTGCAGCACAGCCCCCATGCCCGGCACGGCATAGAAGAGCTCCAGATGCCGATGCGTATTCCAGGCCAGGCTCGTGACCCGGTCGCCCGGCCCAACCCCCAGCGCGCCCAAGGCCCGCGCCAGCTTTTGCGCCCGCACCGAAAGGTGCGCATAATCATAGGCCCAGACCGGCTCATCCACCAGCCGCGACACAATCGCCCGCCCCCCATGCGCCCGCGCCGCAAAGCCAAGGATTTGCGAAATCAGCAAGGGGGT
>CANGCO010000009.1 GCA_947452365.1 Caulobacteraceae bacterium | reverse complement strand
GAGGCCCTTGCGCCGGTGAGGACCCTGACGCCGGGCCTTTATCATACCCTGATCCGCCAGAGGAACCTGGACTGGGCGCAAACCCTTGGCAAACGCATGGCTGGGCGCGGTACGACGCTTGTGGTGGTCGGGGTTGGGCACCTGATCGGGCCCGATGGCCTGCCCACCCTATTGCGCGGCCAAGGCTTTGTCGTAGAAGGGCCTTAAGGCCTGACGTCTGCTTATCGGCACCCCGCTCCAACAGCCCGATCCAACAGAATGACTCAATCGCGTTGACGCAGGCCTTGGCTTTCAGTATATGCGCCCATTCCTGATTTCGGTGGCAGGCCTCTTGCCCGCCGCTTATCCATTCGAAGGTTTTAAAACCCATGGCCAATACGCCCGGCGCCAAAAAGGCGATCCGTAAGATCGAGCGCCGTACAGAGGTCAATAAGGCCCGCCGTTCCCGCGTCCGCACATTCTTGCGCAAGTTCGAAGAAGCCCTGACGGCTGGCGATGTCGCCGCAGCCAAGGGTGCCTTTGTTGAGGCGCAATCGGAATTGATGCGCGCTGTGTCCAAGGGTGTGGTGCACAAGAATACCGGCTCGCGAAAGGTGTCGCGCCTTGCGGCACAACTCAAGAAGCTTGACGCTGCCTAATTTGTCGGCAAGGCTGGCGGCTCGGCCTTAAGCTATTGATAATACTCAAAAATAAATGATCGGCGAGGCTGTTGGCCTCGCCGTTTTTTTGTTCCTCTACGGAAAAGTTTCGTACCAATTCGTGAGGATTATTGGCTATGGCATTGGCGAATTTAGATGTTTTGTGAGTCAACAAATATATCTGAACTTTAACCAAAGAATCTGCGTTGACCCGTCTCTGATCAAGGCTAATCTTAGGCCCTCGGGGTGATCCATATCTCAGCAGATGACGGCAAAAGCGAAGGGTCTAGAGGGGCCTTGCGTGAACCGAACTTTGCTTGACTGAGGAGATCTACGCTTGGGTTCGAGGCAATTTTGCTTGAGTGCCGATTGCGTTTAGCGGCAGGCAGCGGGTTTGTCTTTGCGGTTCGCTTTGGCCTTGGCCTTGACGCGCCGCAGGTCATGGGTTTGGTTTTGGGGATTTGGCATGCCGATTGTGAGCTATGACGCAGTAGAAGCCCAAGGTCAGGCGGGGACCGTGTGGGGCAAGGCCTGCGCAGCGCTCAAGGCAGAACTGGGCGATGCAACCTATGGCTCATGGTTGGCACAGGCGAGTGTTCGCCAGGCTATGAATGGCGCCCTCGTTCTCGTCACGCCCACCGGTATTGCTAGGGACTGGATCCGTCGCAATGCGTGGCATCGGATTGCCGAGCTATGGGCCATGAACGACCCAGAGGGTCGCAAGATTGATTTAAAGTCTCGCGCTGAATTTGACGCTGTAGCGGGCGCGGTTTCCATGACCGACGCCGAACGCATTGCCGTCGCCAAGCCTGTGTCTTCGGATATGCCAAGCCTTATGCCCATGGCGGGCGCAGCGGCCGAGGGCGCTCGGGCGCCGCGATCTCTGGGCCTGCAAGAGCGATTTACCTTTGACACCTTTGTGCCCGGCCCTGCCAATGAGTTTGCCCTGGCCGTGGCAAGGCGCGTGGCGTCTTGGGCGGATGGCCATTTTAATCCCGTCCTAATCCACGGCCCTTACGGCTTTGGTAAGACCCATCTTTTGAATGCGATTGCCTGGGAGGCCATGCGTTCGGCCCCGGAAAAGCGTGTGGTCTATCTGACGGCCGAACGGTTCTTGTCGACCTTTGTGCGCGCTGTGATGGATAAGCATACTGCGGCCTTTAAGGACGATCTGCGCGCGGCAGACCTTTTGCTGATTGATGATGTGCATTTTGTCGGTGGCAAACAGTCCACCCAAGAAGAATTGTTCCATACCCTGACCGCCCTGGTCGAGGATGGCCGCCGGGTCGTGTTTTCGTCGGATCGGGCGCCTGCGGCCTTGGATGAGCTTGATGCGCGTCTGCGTTCGCACCTTCAGGCCGGTCTGGTCTGCGGCATTGAGCCAGCCGACCGCACCTTGCGTTTGGGCATTTTGGAGAAAAAGCTCGACATGCTTGGCCGCCAGCAGGGCCTGGTTGGCATTACTGCGCGGCCTGAGGTCTTGCAGTTTCTCGCCGATCGCTTCACCGAGAGCGTGCGCGAGCTTGAAGGCGCGCTGAACACCCTGATGGCCCGCGCGGGCGAGGGCGTGACCCGCCTGACCCTGGATGAGGCCCAGGCGATCTTGCGGCCGCACCTGCGCGGCGCCGAAAAGCGCATCACGATTGATGATATCCAAAAGGCCACGTCAGAGCATTATGGCCTCAAACAGGCCGATCTGATTTCGGAGCGGCGCAATCGCTCGATTGCCCGGCCGCGCCAGGCCGCCATGTGGCTGGCCAAGCAATTGACCACCCGCTCCTTGCCCGATATCGGCCGCCGGTTTGGCGGGCGTGATCACACGACCGTCCTGCACGCGGTGCGCCGGATTGAGGCCTTGCGCGCGGACGATCCGCAGCTGGTGCGGGACCTAGAGGCCTTGACGCGTAAACTGCGCGGCTAGGCGCAGATTTGCAGCGTGAAGGTGGGAACCGCTGCGCATTGCAGGCAAATTGCAATCTGTGTCCAGACCCCCTTCCCTAAGGTGTCTTTTGCGCTAATCTCGGTTTCCCTGTCGGAGGAATCGCTCGCGATTGCCCCTGCGCCGGGTTAGGGAATTGCTTAAGGCCCTTAAGGCCTCCTGATCGGAAGACAAGATGAAGCTTACCATCGAGCGGGCAGCGCTGCTAAAGGCCCTAGGGCATGTGCAAAGCGTCGTGGAGCGGCGCAATACCATTCCCATATTGTCCAATGTGCTCTTGTCGGCCGAGCGCGGAACCTTGACCTTTTCGGCCACCGACCTGGATATGGAAATCACCGACGAGGCCGAGGCCCGCGTTGAGGTGCCCGGCCAGATCACGGCGCCTGCTCATACGCTTTATGAAATTGTCCGCAAATTGCCGGATGGGGCCGAGGTTGAGCTAAGCTTTGCTGGCGATGATCCGCGCCTTCAGGTTAGTGCTGGCCGCTCGCGGTTCAATCTGCCGGTCCTGCCAGCCGGTGATTTCCCGGTCATGTCGTCCGAGGGCCTGACCGCAAGGCTTGTGGTCGATACGGTCGATCTGATGCGCCTGATCGATAAGACCCGGTTTGCCATCTCAACCGAAGAAACCCGCTATTATCTCAATGGTCTATATCTCCATACTGTGGTGGACAACGGCGTCACCAAGCTAAGGGCCGTGGCCACAGATGGTCACCGTCTGGCGCTGGCCGAAATGCTTGCGCCGGAAGGCGCAGTCGGCGCACCCGGCGTCATCGTGCCGCGCAAGACGGTGCAAGAAGCGCGCCGCCTGTTGGAAGATGCAGGCGAAAGCGTTGAGCTTCACCTGTCGCCTGCCAAGGTGCGCTTTAGCTTTGGCCGCGCGGCCCTGACCTCCAAGGTGATTGACGGCTCCTTCCCCGATTATGCCCGGGTCATTCCTAAGGATAATAACCGCGTCCTAATGGTCGATAATGCCCTGTTTGCCGCGGCCGTTGACCGGGTGGCGACCATCTCGGCTGAGAAGTCGCGATCGGTCAAGATGGCGGTCGAGCCGGGTAAGATCATTCTGACCGTGCGCAATATGGAGGCCGGTCAGGGGGTCGAGGAGCTGGAAGTGGATTATGAGGGCGAGGGCTTTGAGATCGGGTTTAATGCCCGGTATCTGCTCGATGTCGCCGGACAGATTCAGGAAACCAGTGCGGAGTTCCGGTTTGCCGATCCCGCCTCGCCAACGCTTGTGCTCGACCCGGTCGATGACGGCGTGCGCTATGTGCTGATGCCGCTGCGGGTTTGATCGCCGGGACTGGTTGGGCAATGACCGGCCCAGAGCCCGGGCGCATTACGCGCCTGACCGTGACTGATTTTCGCTCCTATGAGCGTGCCAGCCTGCCCCTTGGCGGCGGCGCGGTCTATCTCTATGGCCCCAATGGCGCGGGCAAGACCAATATCCTCGAAGCCGTGTCGCTCTTGTCGCTCGGCCGAGGGCTGCGCCAGGCCGCCTTGGCTGAGATTGGCCGCAGACGGCCGGGCGAGGCCGTTGGGCGGGCTTGGAGCGTGGCGGCGGTCCTAGCCTCGGGTGACGGCGATATTCATCTGGGCACGGGGCTGGAGCGGGCCGGATCAAGTCGGCGCCTTGTGCGTCTCGATGGCCAGACCGTGCCATCGGGCCGTCTATCGGATCTGGTGCGTTTGGTCTGGTTGACGCCGCAGCAAGATCGCTTGTTTCTCGAGGGTGCTTCTGACCGCCGCCGGTTTTTTGATCGTCTGGTGCATGCGGTTGAGCCGGCCCATGCAGGCTTTGCCGGTGCCTATGAAAAGGCCTTGCGCGAGCGGATGCGGCTCTTGATCGATGCGCGAGACCTCGGTGCGCGCCCCGATCCGGTCTGGTTGGCCGCCCTTGAGGCCCAGATGGCGTCAGCCGGGGCGCAACTGGCCAGTGCCCGGGTGCGAACGCTCTTGGCTCTTCAGGCCGAGATTGAGGCGCGCCAAGACCGGCCCTTTCCCCAAGCCGACCTTTCCCTGACCGGTGTCTGGGAGGGTCTGGCGCTTCAGGGCCTAGATCTCGCCGCGCTGGAGGCGCAATTGGCCGAGGCCTTGGCGTCTGGCCGGGGCCGCGACAGTGCCGCTGGCCGGGGTCTGGTTGGGCCACACAGGGGCGATTTGGCAGTCAAACATCGGCAAAAAGATCGCATGGCGGCAGAATGTTCCACTGGAGAGCAGAAGGCCTTGCTTTTAAACTTGGTTTTGGCCCAGGCGGCGCGACTTTCTCGTGCGGTTTCTATGCCGAATCCTGTATTGTTATTAGATGAGGTCGCGGCGCATCTGGACCCGGTCCGGCGTGCTGCGCTTTTTGATGAGATCGAGGCGCTTTGTCTGCAAGCCTTTCTAACCGGCACAGATGCGGCGCTGTTTTCTGACCTGAAAGGGCGGGCCCAGGGCGTTCATGTGGACGAGGGGTCCTTGACCACTTTGGAAGACTAATGACCGACGAATCCGAAAACACCCCCAAACAGACCATTGCCGGCCAAAACGCCGAGGCCGATGCCCAGGCCGCTGATTATGGCGCGGAATCGATCAAGGTGCTCAAGGGCTTGGATGCGGTGCGCAAGCGCCCGGGCATGTATATTGGCGATACGGATGACGGCTCTGGCCTGCATCACATGGTCTATGAAGTGGTCGATAATGCCATTGATGAGGCCTTGGGCGGTTATGCGACCAAGGTTGGCGTAACCCTCAATGCCGATGGTTCGGTCACCGTCACCGATGATGGCCGCGGCATCCCGACCGATATTCACGAGGGCGAAGGCGTTTCAGCCGCCGAAGTGATCATGACCCAGCTTCATGCCGGCGGAAAATTTGACCAGAATTCCTATAAGGTCTCGGGCGGTCTGCATGGGGTTGGGGTCTCGGTCGTCAATGCCTTGTCCGACTATTTGCTGCTCAAGATCTGGCGTGGCGGCAAGACCCACGACATGCGCTTTGAGCGCGGCGATACGGTCAATGCGCTCAAGGTCACGGGCGATGCGCCCAAGCGTGAGGATGGCAGCTTCCTGACCGGCACCAGCGTCACCTTCATGCCGTCGCTAACCACTTTTGCTACAATTGAATTTGACCGAAAGACCCTGGAACACCGTCTGCGTGAACTGGCATTTTTGAATTCGGGCGTCTTTATCAAGTTCCAGGACCTGCGCGGCGCCGAGGCCTATGAAGAGGTCCTGCATTATGAGGGCGGGGTTGAGGCCTTTGTTCGGCATCTGGACAAGGCCAAGGCCCCCCTGATCAAGACCCCGATCGTTATTCGCGGTCGCCGCGAAAAGGTCGAGATCGATCTCTCGCTTTGGTGGAATGACAGCTATCACGAGACCATGCTGTGCTTCACCAATAATATCCCCCAGCGCGATGGCGGCACCCACCTAGCCGCCTTCCGTGCAGCGCTTACCCGGGTGATTGGCAATTATGTAGAGACCACCGGCCTGGCCAAACGCGAAAAGGTCACCTTTACCGGCGAAGACGCGCGCGAAGGCTTGACCTGCGTGCTGTCGGTCAAGGTGCCGGACCCGAAATTCTCGAGCCAGACCAAGGATAAGCTGGTCTCGTCCGAGGTACGCCCCGCGGTTGAGGGCCTTGTCGGCGAAGGCATTGCGCAGTGGTTTGAAGAACACCCGGCCGAGGCCAAGGCCATTGTCGCCAAGATCATAGAAGCGGCTTCAGCGCGCGAAGCGGCCCGCAAGGCGCGCGAACTGACCCGGCGCAAATCGGCGCTCGATATTACCTCCCTGCCCGGCAAGCTGGCCGATTGTCAGGAACGCGATCCGGCCAAGTCCGAAATCTTTATTGTCGAGGGCGATAGCGCCGGTGGCTCAGCCAAACAGGCGCGGAACCGTGAAAACCAGGCCGTCCTACCGCTGCGCGGCAAGATCTTGAATGTCGAGCGGGCGCGGTTTGACAAGATGCTATCGTCCGAACAGATCGGCACCTTGATCACCGCCTTAGGCGCTGGGATTGGCCGCGATGATTTCGATATCGAAAAAATCCGCTACCACAAGATCGTCATCATGACCGATGCCGATGTTGATGGCGCGCATATCCGTACACTTTTGCTGACCTTCTTTTATCGGCAAATGCCGCAGGTTCTGGAACGCGGCTATCTCTATATTGCCCAGCCGCCGCTCTATAAGGCCGCCAAGGGCAAGTCCTCGCGCTATCTGAAAGACGATGCCGAGATGGAGGCCTTCTTGATCGATGAGGGCGTTGACGGGGCGGTGCTGGAACTGTCCTCGGGCGAGCGGCTGGCGGGTAATGACCTTTTGGCCCTGGTCCAGTCTTCGCGCATGGCCAAGGCCCATATTGAACGCCTCAGCGGCCGAGCCCCAGCCTTTGCGGTGGAGCAATCTGCGATTGCTGGCCTGTTTGGCGAGGCCCCCGATCCGGCCAAGGCTGCCGCGCGCCTAGATCTTTATGCCGAGGAAGGCGATGGTCGCTGGACCGGCGAGGCGGGCGTGCCAAGCGGGTTTGTGTTTAGCCGCATTAAGCGCGGCGTGTCCGAGCGGGTGGTGCTGGACGAGGTCCTCCTCCATGCTGCCGATGCCCGCCGTCTGGCTGAGCGGGGCCCTGCGCTTGCTGATACCTTCCAGGGCGTGGGCACGTTTAGGCGCAAGGATAAATCCACCACTGTGCGCGGGCCGCTGGACCTGATGAATGCCGTACTCGATGCCGGGCGCAAGGGGCTCTATATCCAGCGCTATAAGGGCCTTGGCGAAATGAATCCCGAACAGTTGTGGGAAACCACTCTGGACAAGGAGGTTCGCACCCTCTTGCAGGTCAAGGTCAATCATGTCGACGATGCCGATGACATGTTCAGCCGCCTGATGGGCGACCTGGTAGAACCCCGCCGCGAATTCATCCAGGACAATGCGCTGGATGCTGAGGTGGATGTTTAGGGGGCGTCTGGCTCCCCCACCTTGTCCGCGCCCTGACCAGCGTTTAAGTAACGCGCACATTGCCTTGGCTTGTGGGCCGCAAGCTAAGGGACACAATCCGCGTGAAAGACCCTGAATGACCCAGTCCGTGCCAGAGGCCAAGGCTTCGCCTTATAATCATCAGACGGTCTTGTGGGTAAAACACTGGACCGATCGTCTGTTCAGCTTTGCCATTAGCCGCCCGCCGAGCTTAAGGTTCCGCTCGGGTGAATTTATCATGATTGGCTTGGCGCTGGAGCCCAAGCCAATCTTGCGCGCCTATTCGATTGCTAGCCCCGGCTTTGCCGATGAGATTGAGTTCTTGTCGATCAAGGTACCGGACGGACCGCTAACCTCGCACCTCTTGAATATCAAGCCGGGCGATGAGGTCTTGATGGGCAAGAAGCCGACCGGGACCCTGGTTTTGGACGCGCTCAAGGGCGGTAAGCGTCTGTTTCTGATCAGCACCGGCACGGGTCTTGCGCCCTTCTTGAGCGTCGCACGCGATCCAGAGACCTATGAGCGGTTTGAACAGGTGATTGTCGTGCACACGGTGCGCGAGGTGGCGGAGCTGGCCTATCGCGACCTGTTTGAAAAAGACATTTTTGACGATGAGCTGGTCGGCGAACAGGCCCGCAAACAACTGGTCTATTACCCCTCAGTGACGCGCGAGCCGTTTGAGCGTATGGGCCGGATTACCGATCGGGCAACCAGCGGCGAACTGTTCAAGGATCTGGGCCTAGATCGGACCCATTTTGACCCGGCTGAAGACCGCGCCATGATTTGTGGCAGCATGGCCATGATCAAGGATGTTGCCGCGCTTTTGGAGTCCAATGGCCTCGTCGAGGGTGCCAATTCCGAGCCCGGCGATTTTGTCATTGAACGGGCCTTTGTCGGCTAATCTAGGCCTCTGACCACGGCCAGCACCGCCTCGCCATAGCGCTCTAGCTTGCCCTGACCAACGCCGCCGGTCTTGGCCAGGCTTGGCAAGCTTGTCGGCCGGGCTGCGGCAATATCGAGCAAGGTCTTGTCGTGGAATATGACATAGGGCGGCACATGCTGACGCCCGGCCTCGATCTTTCGCCAATTGCGCAGGGCTTCAAACAGGGGCCGATCATGTACCGGAACCTCAAGCATGACGCCCTTGCGCGGTCGGGCTGGGCGATCAGAGGCGTCGGTGTCGGTACTCGTCGGCTCGCGGGTCAGTATGCGCCGCTCGCCGCGATAGACGGCCCGCACCGCCTCGCCATCGCCGAGCCCGATCAGGGGGCGGCCATCATTGGGGTCTTCCTTGAGCAGGCCTTCAAACAAGAGCTGGTCCATCAGGTCGCGCCAGTCTGTGGCCTTGAGGTCCTTGCCAATGCCAAAGGTCGACATGGCCGCCTCTTGGCTATCAGGATCCTTGGTCTTGCCCATCAGATGGTCAATGGCCCGGCCGCGGCCATAGCGTCCGCCTAGCCTATGCACGGCCGATAGGGCCTTTTGCGCGGCCTGGGTCTGATCCATCCCGCGCGGCGGCGACAAGCAAAGATCACAAACCCCGCAAGCTTGCGCGCCCTCTTCGCCAAAATAGCGCCGCACCCCCGCGGCGCGGCAGGTCATGCCATCGAGCAGGCTATAGAGCTGGCGCAGCTTGCGCGCCTGGACCTGCTTGACCTCAGGCTCCATATCGCGGCCGTCCAGCCGCTTTAGCGCCCAGGCCATATCCGCCGAGCCATAAAGGGTAATGCCCTCAGCCGGATCACCATCGCGCCCGGCCCGGCCGATTTCTTGCCAATAGGCCTCGATTGAAGCTGGGGGATCGGCATGGATGACAAAGCGCACATCAGGCTTGTCCACCCCCATGCCAAAGGCAATGGTGGCGACCATCACCGCCTCGTCCTCATCCATGAACCGGTTTAGCCGCTCATGGCGCAGATTGCGGTCAAGGCCCGCATGATAGGCTAGGGCTGGTATGCCCTCGGCGCCTAAGGCCTGGGCCAGGACCTCAGTGCCATCGCGCGACCCAGAATAGATCACGCCCGCCCGGCCGCGCCTAGCCTTGACCAGTTCAATCACCCGGGCGTGGCCCCGGCCGCGTTTGCGCTCGGCGCTCAAGGCCAGTTCGGGCCTGGCAAAACTATCGACAAATTCGGCGGCCCCGCCCAGCCGGAGTGCGGCGCGGATATCGTCGCGGGTTCTTGCATCGGCTGTGGCCGTTACGGCCAGACGCGGCACTTGCGGGAACAGTTCCGCTAGGCGGCCAAGCGTTCGGTATTCGGGACGAAAATCATGGCCCCATTGGCTGACGCAGTGGGCCTCATCAACCGCAATCAGGGCAATGGGCAGGCGCACCAAGCGGTCGAGCACATGGCTCTGCATCAGGCCCTCAGGCGACAGATAGAGCAGGTCTAACTTGCCCGCCTCAATCTGGCTCCAGATGCGCGAGCGATCATCCAGGCTGGTGTCGGAATCCAGTCTTTCGGCCGCCACACCCGATTGTTGCAGGCCCGCGACCTGGTCGGCCATCAGGGCAATCAGGGGTGAGATGACAAGGCCAAGCCCCGCCCGCATCAGGCTGGGGATCTGGTAACACAGGCTCTTGCCGCCGCCGGTGGGCAGGACGGCCAGGGCGCTTTGGCCCGCCAAGACCTCGGCAATCACCTTAGCCTGCAGACCGCGAAAATCGCCATGGCCAAAGGTGCGGCGCAGGACATTGCGGGCCTGATCCAGCACGGGCAGGTCAAGCGGGGCATGTTCGAGGGCGCGGGTCTGGGTCACGCCCCGTCTATGACCTGATCCGGCAGAGGGCGTCCAGAGCCCGCTTAGGCTAGCAGCATGACCTTGCCAATATGGGCGCCTGATTCCAGATAGGCATGGGCGCTGGCGGCGTCTTCCAGCGCAAAGGTCTTATCGACCACGGCGGCAATCTTGCCCGCGGCAATCCAGGGCCAGACCACGGTCTCAATCGCGGCGGCAAGCCTTGCCTTTTCATCGGCAGAGCGCGGGCGCAAGGTCGAGCCGGTCACGCTCAAGCGCCTTTGCATCAGGGCCATAATATTCAGCTCAACACTGGCCCCGGCCTGGGTGGCAATATGCACCAGCCTGCCGCCCGTCTTGAGCGTTTCCAGATTGCGGGCAAAGAAGGGGCCAGCGACCATGTCCAGCACCACATCGGCGCCGCCATTGGCCAGCGTTATGGCGACAAAGTCCTCTGTCGTGGAATCAATGGCCATATCGGCGCCTAGGGCCTTGGCGGCCGCGGCCTTTTCGCTACCTCTGGCCGTGGCAATCACGCGTGCCCCGGCGGCCTTGGCCATCTGGATCGCCATGACGCCAATGCCAGAGGTTGCGCCGTGCACCAGCAAGGTCTCACCGCTTTTCAAGGCGCCGTGCTCAAACACATTGGCATAAACGGTAAATACGGTCTCGGGCAGGGCGGCGGCCTGTGTCAGATCAAGACCGGCCGGTATGGGCAGGGCATGGCGCGCATCGACCGTGCAATATTGGGCATAGCCGCCGCCGCCAAGTAGGGCTGTGACCTTATCGCCGAGTTTCCAGCGATGGACGCCGTCACCAAGACCAACCACCTCGCCTGCGGCCTCGAGACCCAGAATGTCTGGCGCGCCCGGTGGCGGCGGGTAAAACCCCATGCGCTGCAACAGGTCGGGCCGATTAACCCCGGCGGCATAGACCTTGATCAAGATCTGGCCCGGGCCTGGGCTGGGCAGGGGGCGCTGAACGGGGGTCAGGGCACTGGCGGGGCCCTTGCCGTCTTCAATGCCGATGGCGGTCATATGTGTCATTGAAAGCCTCTGGTGCTTGCCGGATCAGGGTTTGATATGTTCAATAGACTAGGTTTTGGATCTTAGCCAAGAAAAGGGACGCGCCATGACCGATGATGCTGCCGAACCTCGGCCCTTAAGAGGTCAGGTCTTGAGCGCGCTATGCCGCGAAGATCTAGACCCCTATAGTCAGCAAGACCTTGCCGACCGGATCGAGGCCTTGCAGGCCGAGATTGTCCGGGTGCAGGCGCAGATTGCCAAAAAGTCTCAGGTGCGCTCGTCCGCCGATGCCTTGTTCTCGATCAAGTCTTCAGACTAGACCCATGTCATGATGAGATTAATCAAGGCGGATACGATTGGATTGACCAACATCCATGCCATTCAAGCGATCGGCTTGAGGGTTTAGAGATGGTGGCTGCCATGATGAGCATTGAAAACCGAGCCGCAATCGTTCGAGATTTTGCCCGCTCCACCTTGTTTGACCGCACCTTTAAAGACGGTATGGCCCTGGTCGATGAGACGGCGATCTATCTGGACGGCGGCGGGCGGCAAGAGTCCAAGATGTTGTCGCGCAATGCGGCCGCGACCTATGCCCGCCAAAGCCTGCACCTGACCACGCGCCTGATGCAGGTCGCGTCCTGGCTCTTGGTACAAAAGGCCGTGCGCGAGGGGGGCATGTCGGCCATTGAGGCCTGCCAAGCCCGCTATAGGCTCAACCCAAAACCGGTTGAGCCCTTGACCCTTGCTGGCCATGACCTGCCAGCAAAATTGGTTGGGCTTTTGGAACTGGCCGACCGCCTCTATGCTCGGATCGCGCATCTGGATGGCCGCATGTATCTGGACCAGGGATCGTCTGACGCGACCAACCCTGTCCAGGCCCAATTTGACCGCCTGCACCAGGCGTTTGAAGCACTGGCCTAGAGGCTGGCGCTGATTTCCAGCACTTCTTCAACCGTGCGCAGGCCGGGGCGTTGGGCATTAACCAGCACGCCCATATTGCCGGGCAGGTGCTTGTTATCGAGCATTTTTTCATGCGCGGCTGGAATATCGTCCCAGCGGAACACTTCGGATAGGCAAGGATCAATGCGCCGCTCAATCACCAACTGATTGGCGGCAGAGGCCTGGGCCAGATTGGCAAAATGGCTGCCCTGAACCCGCTTTTGCCGCATCCATAAGAAGCGGGCATCCATGGTCAGGTTAAAGCCGGATGTGCCCGCACAGATCACCACCATGCCGCCGCGCTTGACCAGGAAGACCGAGACCGGGAAGGTTGCCTCGCCGGGGTGTTCAAACACCATATCGACGTCCTTATTGCCGGTAATCTGCCACAAGGCCTTGCCGAACTTGCGGGTCTCTTTCATGTAATCGGAAAATTCAGGGCCATTGACCGTGGGCAATTGGCCCCAGCAATTAAAGTCATTGCGGTTCAAAACCGCCTTTGCGCCCATGGACAGGACAAAATCGCGCTTGTCCTCGCTGGACACCACCCCGATCGCATTCGCACCCGATACGGCGCAGAGTTGGGTGGCAAACACGCCAAGCCCGCCCGACGCACCCCAGACCAGGACATTATCGCCGGGGCGAATAACGTGCGGCTTGTGGCCAAAAAGCATCCGATAGGCGGTGGCAAGGGTCAGGGTATAACAGGCGCTTTCTTCCCAGGTCAGGTGCTTGGGCCGCTGCATGAGTTGGCGCGACTGGACCCGGGTGAACTGGGCAAAACTGCCGTCCGGCGTCTCATAGCCCCAGATGCGCTGTGAGGGCGAAAACATCGGATCGCCGCCATTGCATTCCTCGTCATCGCCATCGTCTTGATTACAGTGGATAACCACCTCATCGCCAGGCTTCCAGCGGCGCACCTTGGCCCCGACCGCCCAGACCACGCCCGACGCATCTGAACCGGCAATATGATAGGGCTGTTTATGGCCATCGAGCGGGCTGATTGGCTCGCCAAGGGCGGCCCAGACGCCATTATAATTCACGCCTGCGGCCATGACCAAGACCAAGACCTCGTCCTCGCCAATGGTGGGCGTATCGACGACCTCGATCTGCATGGCCTGGGCCGGACGGCCATGGCGTTCCTTGCGGATCGCCCAGGCATGCATGCGGACTGGGACGTGAAAGGCCGGCGGAATCTCGCCGATCTCATAAAGGTCCTTTAAGGGGGCGGCGGTGGAGGCAGCACTGGTCATGGTCAGGTTCCGGTCAGGTCGAGCTTGGCTTGGGCAATCAAAACCTTCCCCCCAATCGTCGAGGCCGCCTTGGTTGGGCGCAAGATTGTACCCCATCAGCGTGAAAATCTCAAATGTCCGGTCATTAACCTGTGACAAGGAAACCGGGCTGGCAAGAGGCTTTTTTGCAACGCAGCAGAAGAAATTGTGCGGTGCAGCCAAGCCGCAAGCCACCGGCTCCTTG
The DNA here is from genome assembly GCA_947452365.1 of Caulobacteraceae bacterium. Classification (GTDB taxonomy): domain Bacteria; phylum Pseudomonadota; class Alphaproteobacteria; order Caulobacterales; family Caulobacteraceae; genus CAISGS01. Next base: position 38,863 of record CANGCO010000009.1, on the reverse strand, counting down.
CAAGACAGTGGCTTGCGATGCGCGGGGCGTCTATTAAGGTCCGGACAATTAAACACGGATCTAAGCTGCCATGACCGATACGCTGTTCCAGCACAAGCCAGACGCCCCCTGGATCATCCGCACCTATGCCGGCCATTCGACGGCACAAAAGTCCAATGCGCTTTATCGGGCTAATCTGGCCAAGGGCCAGACAGGCCTATCGGTCGCCTTCGACCTGCCGACCCAGACCGGCTATGATCCCGACCACATCTTGGCGCGCGGCGAGGTCGGCAAGGTGGGTGTTCCGGTCAGCCATATGGGTGATATGCGCGCCCTATTTGATCAGATCCCGCTGGATCAGATGAATACTTCCATGACGATTAATGCCACGGCGGCCTGGCTCTTATCGCTTTATGTCGGTCTGGCCCAGGAGCAGGGCGTTTCGCCCAAGGCCCTGCAAGGCACGACCCAGAACGATCTGATGAAGGAATACCTATCGCGCGGCACGTATATTTATCCGCCCGCGCCCTCGATGCGGATTATTAGCGATATGGTGGCCTGGGCCTATGTCGAGACGCCCAAATGGAACCCGACCAATATCTGCTCCTATCACTTGCAAGAGGCGGGGGCGACGCCCGAACAAGAGCTGGCCTATGCCCTGGCGACAGCCGTGGCCGTGCTTGATGCGGTCAAGGCCGGTGGCCAGGTGCCCGAGGCTGATTTTTCCGTCGTGGTCTCGCGCATCAGCTTTTTCGTCAATGCGGGCGTGCGGTTTGTTACCGAGCTTTGCAAGATGCGCGCCTTTACCGAGCTGTGGGACGAGCTCTTACAACAGCGCTATGGCATTACCGATGCTAAGGCCCGGCGGTTTCGCTATGGTGTCCAGGTCAATTCGCTGGGCCTAACCGAGCAGCAGCCTGAAAACAATGTTTACCGCATCCTGATCGAGGCCCTGGCCGTGACCTTGTCCAAGGATGCCCGTTGCCGCGCCCTACAATTGCCCGCCTGGAATGAGGCGCTTGGCCTGCCAAGGCCCTGGGACCAGCAATGGTCCTTGCGCATGCAGCAGATTCTGGCCTTTGAGACTGACCTTTTAGAATATGAAGACCTGTTTGATGGCTCGCATGTGGTGGCGGCCAAGGTGGCTCAACTAAAAGCCCAGGCGGTTGATGAGCTGGCCCGCATTGATGGCATGGGCGGGGCCGCCGCCGCGATTGATTATATGAAGGCCCAGCTTGTTGGCTCCAATGCGGCAAGGGTGCGCGGGGTCGAGACCGGCGGCATGACCGTGATTGGCGTCAATCGCTATGTCGAGACCGAGGTCTCGCCCTTGTCTGCGGGCGAAGGCGCGATCGAGACGGTGGATCCAAGGCTCGAGGCCGAGGTGATTGGCCGCCTGAAACAGTGGAAATCGGACCGCAATGGTCCGGCCGCTACGGCGGCCTTGAGCGCACTTGAATCGGCGGCCAAGGAAGGGCGCAATCTCATGCCCGCCTCGCTGGCGGCGGCCAAGGCTGGGGTCACAACCGGCGAATGGTCCGATGCCCTGCGCGGCGTGTTTGGCGAATATCGCGGGCCAACCGGGGTGGCAGTCGTGGTTAGCCGCACCGAGGATGCCGATGAGGCCGAGGTCCGGGCCGAGGTCGAGCGGGTCAGCCAGGCTTTGGGCGAGACCTTGCGCTTCTTGGTCGGCAAGCCTGGCCTAGATGGCCATTCCAATGGCGCCGAACAGATTGCCACCCGCGCCCGCGCCGTTGGCATGGACGTGTTTTATGACGGCATTCGCTCAACCCCAGCCGAGATTGTGCAAAGGGCCAAGGCCACAGGTGCGCATGTGGTTGGCCTGTCCATACTGTCGGGCTCGCATCTGGACCTGGTCCAGGAGGTGGTGCGCTTGATGCGGCTTGAGGGGCTAGAGCATGTGCCGGTCATTGTTGGCGGCATTATTCCGCCAGGGGACGCCTTGATGCTCAAGCAAATGGGCGTACGGCGGGTCTATACGCCCAAGGACTTCAAGATTACCCCCATGATGGGCGATGTTGCCCGCACAGCCCTGGCTGCGGTCGAGCAGGCTAGGGCCTCGAAAGCTTAAGGCGGCTGTCTTGACCTGATCGGGGGCTAAAGCCAAGGTGGCCCCAACATCTGTTTGAAATCAAAAAATGACGAGGAAGTGCTCATGAACCTGTTTGATCTGACCGGTAAGGTTGCCATTATTACCGGCTCGTCGCGCGGCATTGGCCGGGCAATTGCTGAGCGCATGGCCGATCATGGGGCCAAGGTGGTGATCTCATCGCGCAAGGCCGGACCCTGTGACGAGGTTGCGGCTGAAATCAATGCCGCCCATCCTGGCCATGCGATTGCGGTTCCGGCCAATATCTCGTCCAAGGCCGATCTGCAGCGCCTAGTCGATGAGACCCGCAAGGCCTTTGGCAAGATTGATATCCTGGTCTGTAACGCCGCCTCCAATCCCTATTACGGCCCCATGGCCGGGATTGAGGATGATCAGTTCCGCAAGATCTTGGAAAACAATGTCATTGCCAATCACTGGATGGTGCAGATGGTTGCGCCCGAAATGGTCGCCCGTAAGGACGGAGCCATTATCATCGTCTCGTCGATCGGCGGCCTGCGTGGCTCGCCCGTGATTGGGGCCTATAATATTTCCAAGGCGGCTGACTTCCAGCTAGCGCGCAATCTGGCAGTCGATTTGGGCCCTGACAATGTGCGGGTCAATTGCATCGCGCCGGGCCTGATCAAGACCGATTTTGCCAAGGCGCTGTGGGACAATCCAGACACGCTCAAGCGCGCGACCAGCGGCAGCCCTCTGCGCCGGATTGGTGAGGCCAATGAAATTGCCGGGGCGGCCGTTTTCCTTGCCTCAGCGGCAGGCACCTTCATGACCGGTCAGGCCATTGTCATTGATGGCGGTGCAACCATTACCTGACCGCCAACCTAGGCCGCCAACCTAGGCCGCATGGGCGCGCAGAACATCTAGGGTAACGATGGCCAGGGTTTCCTCGTGGGTGGCTTCCAAAACCACCCCGGGGGCGGCCCCGGCATCGAGGGCTTCTTTCCAGCGCGGCGCGCATAGGCACCAGCGATCGCCGGGCTTGAGGCCTGGAAAATTGAAGTCTGGGCGCGGCGTTGATAGGTCATTTCCGACCGAGCGGCTAAAGGCCAAAAACGCGGCGGTCATGACCGCGCAAACCGTGTGCAGGCCGGTATCGTCTGGGCCGGTCTCACAACAGCCATTGCGGTAAAATCCGGTTAGGGGCGCATTGGAGCAGGGCATCAGCTCCTGGCCCAAAACATTGCGTGCGGTCTCGTCATAACGGATGGTCATGACCCCATATTAGAGGTTATGACCGGCCAAGTCAGCGTTTGATCTTGATCTTGTCTGGGAGTTTTTCATGACCTCTGGTCCCGTCCCCACTTCCGCCCATGCCCGGCCGCGCCGCAGCGCGCTCTATATGCCCGCCTCCAATGCCAAGGCGATTGATAAGGCCAGGACCCTGGCTTGCGATGTCGTAATCCTCGACCTCGAAGATGCCGTCGCCCCCGATGCCAAGGCCGCTGCGCGCGAGCAGGCGGTGGCCGCCGTCAAGGCTGGCGGGTTTGGCCGGCGCGAACTGGTGATCCGCTGTAATGGTCTTGATACGCCCTGGGGCGCCGACGATCTGGCGGCGGCGGCGGCGGCTGGCCCCGATGCCATATTGGTGCCCAAGGTCAATGATGCGGCGGGGGTTCAGGCCTATAATGCGGCCATTGCCAGCGCGCCCCCGTCCACGGCCTTGTGGGCCATGATCGAGACCTGTGCCAGCCTGTTTGCCCTGCCTCAGATTGCCGCAGCCAGCGCCTCAACGCGGATGCGCTGCTGGGTCATGGGCACTAATGATCTGGCCAAGGAAATGCGCGCGCGCCAGACGCCCGATCGCGCGCCCTTCCATGCGGCCCTGTCCTTGTCGGTTGCCGCCGCAAGGATGCATGGCCTGACCATTTTGGACGGGGTTTATAATGATATTGATAATGAGCCTGGCCTGACCGCGATTTGCGAGCAGGGCGTGGATTTTGGCTTTGATGGTAAGACCTTGATCCATCCCAAACAGGTCGAGATCTGTAATCGGGTGTTTTCACCGTCCCCGGCCGAGGTGGACTGGGCCAAGGCTGTGATCGCCGCTTTTGCATTGCCGGAAAACCAGAATAAGGGCGTGATCCGGGTTGAGGGGCGGATGGCCGAATTGCTGCATCTGTCTCAGGCGGTGCAGCTGGTCGCGGTGGCCGAGGCGATTGCGGCGGCGGATGCGGCCTAAGGCGCCTGTCTGGCTTGTGAGCCTTGGCCTTGTGGCCCTGCCGCTGGCGGCTGTGGCCCAAAGCCTTGAGCTCAGCGCTCAGCCGCCCCTAACGGCGGAGGATCGGGCGTTTGATGCCAAGATCTTGGCCGATGAGGCCGCCGCCGAGGCCCATAAGGGTCCCTTGGACGGGGTCTGGACTTTGAAGAGCGCAGAGGGCACTGCCCTATATGCCTTCTTGCTGTCGGATCAGATCAATGGTCCGGTTGAGGGCGCTTGGCGCGATTTGAGGCGCAATTTAACCGTGACCAGCTCGGGCTTTATTGCCGAAATCCATCATGATGATGAGGCCTTGAGCCTAAGATTCTATGTCCGTGACGAGACCCATCCGGTTCTGGTTCGCTTAAGCCCCGATGATCAAGGCCATTGGCGCGGCACCCTGACCGATGAGACGGGGCAAAAATCGTCCGTCAGTCTGGGGCGGGACTAAAGCCGGGCACATCGGACAGCACGCGGCGCGCCGCAATCATGGCGGTTTGCAGGTCTAGTGACAAATAGGGAATGGCCTTGCCCTGACCCCAGACGGGGCCTGGCCAGGCGCTGTCGTCCCGCCGCCTGCCCACCACATGGCCGTGCAACTGGGTCGTAACATTGCCAAGCGCGCCAAAATTGAGCTTGTCGATCGGGCGGCCCAGCGCAAGGCCCATGGCGCGCACCGCCTTGCCGCACAAGACCACCTCTTGCATGAACCGTGCGCGGTCGGCCTCGCAGAGGTCTTCCAGCTCGCTCAAGCCGCCAAGGCGCGGGATCAGCACCAACCAGGCATAGCGCGCATCGTCTTGTAGCCGCACATGACACAGTCCAAGATCGCCCACCGCCCTCGAGGTTGAGACAAAGGCCTCATCGAGCTGAAAGCCAAGGCTCACGACGTTCAGGCCCTGCGGGGCACGGCGGCCCAGTAATCAAAATCGAGGATCACGCTTGGCGGATAGGCCCCGGCCGCATCCTTGTCTGGGAAATCGGTGCAGGGCTGGTCCTTGGTGGCAACCAGCCGCAGCCGCAAGGCCCCCATATCGGGATGGTGCTCCAGCGGCGCCTTATCCAGAACCTGGCTCCAGGCAAACACGGTTGATCCGGCAAAATAGGGCGCGACATGGCGCCCGCCATTAATCCCCAAGATCAGGCCGGCATTTTCTAGCCCATTAAAGGACAGGGCCTTGGCGGTTGAGATCACCACCCCGCCATAGACCAGACGCCGCCCGGTTGGGTCCTTGGCGCGCTCATACTGGTTGAAATGCACCTTGGCGGTATTTTGATAAAGCCGGGTGGCCATCTGGTGCTCGGCCTCCTCGACCACCATGCCATCAATGTGATCAATCTTTTCGCCAATCGCATAGTCTTCAAAGGCATGGGCCGAGCCGCCCAGAGCAAAATCATAGGCGCTAAAATTCAGCCCAGCCGGCACCACCAGATCAGAGGCCTTGACGTGATCAGCAAGGGCCGGGACGCTTTGGTTCTCAATCACGGCGGCCTCATTGGCCTTGCGCACCATGACCCAGCGCACATAGCTCAAGACCGCGACGCCATTTTGATTAATCCCGGTGGTGCGCACATAGACCACGCCGGTTTTTTTGTTGGAGTTTTCCTTCAGGCCAATGACTTCACTGACCGCATGTACCGTATCGCCGACATGCAAGGGTGCCAAGAAGCGGCCCTCGGCATAGCCCAGATTGGCCACGGCATTGAGCGATATGTCCGGCACCGACTTGCCAAACACCATGTGAAAGACCAGCAAGGGATCGACTGGGCTTTGACCTAGGCCGCAAGCCTTGGCAAAACTATCGGCGCTGAACAGGGCAAAGCGCGGGCCGTGAAAGGCGGTATAGAGGGCGACATCCCCCGCCGTGATCGTGCGCGGCGTGGCATGGGTCAGGACCTGGCCTAGGCGAAAATCCTCAAAATAGTGCCCCGGATTGGTCTTGGTCATGGCGAGCCCCTGATCGACGGATTGGAAGGTCAGGCCATTTTGGCCTGCGGATTGGCCATTTCCTAACGCGTTGGCAAAGCGGCGTCCATTATGAACCCATGCCCATGGTCTTGCGAAGCCGGTCATCCGGGTCTAGACCGCTCTCGACAATTCTTATTCACGATCAAACCCTGGAGACGCTTTCAATGGCGCGTGCGAAAATTGCCCTTATTGGTGCCGGCATGATCGGCGGAACCCTGGCCCATATTGCGGCTCGCGAAGAGCTTGGCGATGTGATCTTGTTCGATATTGCCGAGGGCACCCCCCAGGGCAAGGCTCTGGATATTGCCGAGGCCAGCGCCGTGTTTGGCAAGGATAGCGCGCTCAAGGGTGCCAATTCTTACGCCGATATTGCCGGCGCTGATGTCTGCATCGTCACTGCCGGTGTGCCGCGCAAGGCGGGCATGAGCCGCGATGATTTGCTTGGCATTAATCTTAAGGTCATGAAGGCTGTGGGCGAGGGCATCAAGACCTATGCGCCCAATGCCTTTGTCATCTGCATCACCAATCCTTTGGATGCCATGGTCTGGGCCCTGCGCGAGTTTTCGGGCCTGCCGCATAATAAGGTGGTGGGTATGGCGGGCGTGCTCGATAGCGCCCGGTTTGCCTATTTCCTTGCGGAAAAGACCGGTATTTCGGTGCAGGACATTAATGCCTGGACGCTTGGCGGCCACGGCGATGACATGGTGCCCATGGTGCGTCACTCCACTGTCGGCGGCCTGCCCCTGCCTGATCTGGTCAAGCAGGGCTGGATGACCCAGGCTGAGTTGGACGCCATTGTTGAGCGTACCCGCAAGGGCGGCGGCGAAATTGTTGGCCTGCTCAAGACCGGTTCGGCCTTTTATGCCCCAGCCGAAAGCGCCATTGCTATGGCCACATCCTATCTGAAGGACAAGAAGCGGGTCCTGCCCTGCGCGGCCTATCTGAGCGGCCAGTATGGTCTTGATGGGCTCTATGTCGGCGTGCCAGTGGTGATCGGCAAGGACGGCGCTGAGCGCATTGTTGAGTTCGAAACCAATGCCGAAGAAAAAGCCATGTTTGCGGCTTCGGTCGCCTCGGTCCAGGGCCTGATTGCCGCCTGTAAAGAGATTGAGCCGTCTCTGGCCTAGACCCTTTAGATTGGATTAGATTGGGGGCCGTCGGCGCAATCCGGCGGCCCTTTTTCTGTCTGGGGGATGACAATGTTGATCACTCGTCTTGGACCGACGCTTGAAACCGAGCGGCTTATCCTGCGCCCGCCGGTGGCTGAAGATTTTGAGCCCTATGCGCAATTACTGGCCGATGAGGCCACGGCGCGCTTTATCGGCGGCGTTCAACCCCGGGCAGTCGCCTGGCGCGGCTTTTTGAGCGTGGCCGGGGCCTGGTCCATGCAGGGCTTTTCCTTTTTCACGGTGGTGGAAAAGGCAAGCGGTCAATGGGTTGGCCGGGTCGGGCCTTGGCATCCTGAAGGCTGGCCGGGCACAGAGGTCGGCTGGAGCCTAGGCGCCGCCTTCCAAGGCAAGGGCTATGCGACCGAGGCCGCGACAGCGGCCATAGACTTTGCCTTTGACCATCTGGGTTGGAGCGAGGTCATCCACTGTATCGACCCAGACAACCAAGCCTCCCAAGCCGTGGCCGCACGCCTAGGCTCGGTTAATCTAAGGCGTGCCCAGATGCCGCCCCCCATCGAAATTTCGATCGACATCTGGGGCCAGACCAAAGACCAGTGGCAGGCGCGGCGGGTCTAGGGGCCTAGACCCTGGACCTGTCACACCGCGGTCACGGATCGGTTGGATAGTCGCGCCATAATCTCAAAAGGTGGTCCATGATCCGTGCCCTTGGCCTTGTTGCCGTCCTTGCGCTTAGCCAGCCCGCCCAGGCCCAACTCGTTATTCGCCGCCCCGCAGCCGCCCCGCTGCCGCCGCAGAGCGCCGTCCTGACCAAGATTGCCTTTGGGTCCTGCATGAAGGAAACGGTTCCGATCCCGGCCCTGCGCGGCGTGGTCGCTGGTCATCCCGACCTGTTCTTAGCCATGGGCGACAATGTTTATGGCGATGATCCGGGCACGGACCCGGCCTTGCCGATCCTCACCAAGGCCTATCGTGACCTGGCGCAGAATGCCGATTTTGTTGCCTTAAATGCCAGCGTGCCGGTCCTGGCGACCTGGGATGATCATGATTTCGGGGCCAATGATGCGGGCGAGGCCTATGGCGGCAAGCGACGGGCCGAGGCGCTGTTTGAAGGGTTCTGGGGCAAGAGCGCGCTTGGCCAGGATCATCCCGGCGTCTATGGCGCGCGCGTGTTTGGGCCAAAGGGCCAGCGGGTCCAGATTATCCTGCTCGATACCCGCAGTTTTCGCAGCGATCTAAAGCCAAGCGAGCGGCCGGGCGCCAAGGGCATGGAGCGCTATATGCCCGACACCTCGGCCGATAAGACCATGTTGGGCGCCGTCCAGTGGGCCTGGCTGGAAAAGCAGCTAAAGGTACCAGCCGATATTCGCCTGATCGTGTCCTCGGTCCAGGTGCTGGCCGATGGCCATGGCTATGAGGCCTGGCACACCCTGCCGCTCGAACGCGCCCATCTTTTTAACCTCATCAAGGCCAGCAAGGCCAAGGGCGTGGTGATCTTGTCCGGCGACCGGCACATGGCCGCCCTTTATCGCCAAGATGGGCTGGTGGATTATCCCCAGGTCGAGCTGACGGCCTCAGCGCTTAATCGCTCCATGCGCGCGACCAATGATGAGATGAGCAGCCAGCAAATCGGCCCGGCCTATGCGCCAAACAATTCCGGCCTGATTGAGATGGATTGGGCCGGGCGCAGCCTGCGCCTATCGATCCGAAACGAGGCGGGCAACGAGGTTCAGGGTCTGACCGTGCCCCTTGCCCAACTGGGGCTGTAGGCGCGCGGCTCAATCTTGAGCAAAGAAGGCCCTTTAGCGCGAGCGCAGAGGCGCATCGACAAGGCCAAGGCAAAGTTGGCGGGTATGTCTAAATTCACGCGGCACCCGACACGCAAACGACAATTGGAGCTGATCGCTCAGGCAGAAGCAGTGGTCGACCGCGCTATTTTGGGTTTTGGTGCGCGGATGCGGCTCAATATAATCAATTAAACATAAAGAAAGACCGTCGTTGATTTTTATTGTTTAAATCGGCTGAATGGTAAGCGTTGCAAACGCTATAATATAAAATTTCGCGTGTATTTAATTTTTATTTTCGTGCCACAAGTAAGCATGATTCGGAGATCGCCTCCGTCGAGGTTACCGACGACGTAAATATTTAAATTTTCGACTATGGAAATTTCCCCGAATATATGCGAGTGAGCATACCATCAAAAATCGCTGTAGGTTTAATAAAAAATCTGTGGTTGTATATAGGGGTGTTAAAAAATGAACAAAATTGCCATGAAGTCTCTATTGTTGGCTGCTGGTATTGCTTGCGCAGCTTCTGTTGCACAAGCTGCTGACACGGGCCGCGGTATCTATGTCGGCGCTTTCGGTGGTTTGGGCCGTACTGACAATCAAGACGTCCAGCAAACCGGTGTTGCTCATAAGCGCGGTGACTATGCTCTGGCTGGTTTCAGCGATTTTGATTTGAAGGTTGATGTTAAGGGTAGCGTTAAACGCAACACCTCGACCTTGGCTGGCGCTCATGTCGGTTATGAATGGGCGGTGCCCGCGTCCAAGTTTAAGGCCGCTATTGAATTGGAGGGGCTATATCTAGATGCAGACCAAAAGTCCAATCTCGAAAATCCTCTCACTGAAGTTGTTGCGAATACGGACGTGGAAGCTGAATCCTACAGCCATCTACTTGAAGCCGTGAATGAACATTACGGGGCAGGTGAGCACCGTTTCAAAAATAGCCTGAACATGAACGCGACCTTGTTCTTGGCCAATGGCGTTGCCACCTATGACACCGGCACGCAATTCGAGCCCTATATCGGCGCTGGTGTCGGGATTGCGCTTGTGAACATGAAGGATGCGGTTTCCAACCAAACCAATCCAAGTGGTCCGATCGAATTGACCAGTGACACGCATGAAGAAGTTAACCACTTCAATTCAAAGACCCACGCCTCTGATTATGCCTTTGCGGCACAAATGAAGGTTGGCGTCCGTACAAAGCTTACGGATCGGATTTCGGCGTTTGCTGAGTATCGCTATGTGCACGTGAATGCGACCCAATTCACTTTCGGCAGCACCAGCTATGTTGGCCATTCGCCAACTGACAACTGGAATGTCAATAATGGTGCGATGAACCTGCATAACGGCGTGATCGGCGTTGAGTACGCGTTTTAAGTCGAATTAATGCCTAGAGAGTCCCAGCCCTTAACGGGGCTGGGATTTTTTGTGTCTGCGGGGCAAGTTAGTCCGCACAATAGAGGGTGTATCCGCCGAGGGCGCTTGAATCAGGGCAGTGACCATGGCGGAAAAGTGGCTCAAGGTTACGTCAACCCTATGTCCGCCGGAAAGATTGATACGATCGGACTTATTCTTCTAACTTATCAAAAATTTGGATAACCAGTGGTGTGAGAAAAATACATGCGCACGTTTTTAAATATCAAAACCACTATAAGTTTTACATTTTTTGTCTGTTCAATGATGTTGGCTAGCCCCAGCGTCGCTCAAAATACAATAACTGACTGTTATAAAACGGCAGGAGGTGTCGCATGTAACCAGCGCGCACCCAATAATTTTGATGCTATCAACCAATTGGTTGGAGTCTTGCAAAGCATCAAAGACGACGCGGCAAAAAAGCAGGCTGCGGACGATGAAGCGGAACGTTTGGCGGCTGAAAGCGCGCGCAGGGATGAGCTCGTCGCGATCGAGCGACAAAATGCCGAAACGGAGCGTTCCCGCGTTGAGGCGATTGCGCAGCAACAAGCGAACGCTCAACAGGAGCGGGAGGCCGCGCGACAAGCGGAGCAGGAACTACGGACCCAAGTGTCTACAGCCGTCTTAGGGGGGCGTTGCGAGGACGCAAAAACCATCGCGCTGCTTGCTAGCCGCATCGATATGGCGGAACAGGCCATGCGGCTATGTAAGCCGAAAGTGCCTGCGAAGAAGAGCAAAAACAGCAAGGCGCGCACCGATTCAGGTCCCACAACGAAGCCATTCTTAGCCCAATCTGGGCCAGTAAACGCGCCGCCACCAAGCGCTTCGCAACAGGCGTCGATGCCCACAGAAAAGTTAGAAGCAACAGTACTTAAAACCGTTGCTGTGCAACAAAATGGCGAGCCGATCGCAGGCATAGCTCTGAACAGAAGCACAATTTCCCCCGGCTCCGCTAAAGTTGACTTTGATAAGTTTCAGCTAGAGAATTTGCCGCAGCCCCCACAACAAGCTTACGATGGTGCTGGAAGCTTCGTTACAAGCACCTTGGTATCGATGTGGTATCGGGGAATTTTATGGGGCGAGTTATTGCCCTTTTAACACCGAACAAGGGTCTGATTATATTTAATAAAAATGGTGGACGCGACAGGGATTGAACCTGTGACCCCCTCGATGTCAACGAGGTGCTCTCCCGCTGAGCTACGCGTCCGAACCGGCTCCGATTAGGAGCGGGAAGCGGGGATATATCGGTCTTGTGCGCGCAAGGCAAGCGGCGTGCGTTAGGCGGCCATTAGTTTTTCGACCTCGGCAACAATGTCGCGCAGATGGATGGGTTTGGACAGGACCTTGGCCCCCTGCGGCGCGCCACTATTTGGCGACAGGGCCACGGCGGCAAAGCCGGTAATAAACACGATCCGCAGGCGCGGCTGCCGGGCGGCGGCCTGGCGGGCAAGCTCAATCCCGTCTGTGCCCGGCATGACAATATCGGTCAGCAAGAGGTCATAGTCGCTATCCAGGGCCGCCAAGGCCTCATCGCCATCGGCGCAGGCGCGCACCTGATAGCCCGCACGCTCTAGGGCCTTGGCCAAAAAGCGTCTTAAGTCATCATCGTCTTCGGCAAGCAATATGCGGGTCATGGTTTGATCATGTCTGCACCCGGGGTGCCGGGCCGTCTTTGATGATTGATAATCGCAATTTTTAAAATACAGGCAATAATAGCAATGAACAGGATAAACTTTTCGGGCGCAGGATCTGGGGGCGGCAAAGTGTTTGACCCGGTCAGGCCTGGCCTTGATGATGGGGGCAATGTCTGAGCCGATAATTGATCCGCCGCCCTTTGTGCTTACCCGTCCAGACCGAAGCGGGCCCTTGGTGTTTTCCTCGCCGCATTCGGGGCGGCATTATCCGCAGAGCCTGATGCAGGCCTCGCGGCTGGATTCTCTGAGCATTCGCTTGTCTGAAGACGCCTATGTCGATGAGCTGATTGGCTCGGCGCCTGGCCAAGGCATAGGCCTGATCTGTGCGACCTATGGCCGGGCCTATGTCGATCTTAACCGCGCCGCCAATGAGCTTGATCCTGGCATGTTTGATGAGGCCTTTGCCCCAGTGCAGGGCGCGGGCGCGGCCAGGATTGCGGCGGGTCTTGGCACAATTGCCAAGATTGTCGCTGAGGGCCGCGAAATCTATGACCGCAAGCTGAGCCTGGCCGAGGCGGCCGGGCGGATCAGCCAGGTGCATCAGCCCTATCATCAGGCCCTGTCTGGGCTGCTGGACCAGGCCTTGGACCAGCACGGCCATGCCCTATTGATCGACTGGCACTCCATGCCCTCAGCCTCGATCGCCAAGGCGGGGTGTGATTTTGTGCTTGGCGACCGCTATGGCTCGGCCTGTTCGCCGGTCCTGACCCGGCTGGTGGACCAGACCTTAACCGGCATGGGGTTTGCTGTGGCGCGCAATGTGCCCTATGCGGGCGGCTATACGACCGAGCATTATGGCCGCCCGATGGATGGCGTGCATGCCCTGCAGATAGAGATTAATCGCGCGCTCTATCTGGATGAGACCCAAATCCTGCCCGGCCCTGGGTTCTTGCCCCTGCAAAGGGCGCTGGCCCGTTTGATCCAGGTCATGGGCCAGACGGACTGGGCTTTGGTCTTGGGGCAGGGGCGCCGGGCCCTAGCCTAGAGATCAAAAAAAAGCCACGCCCGGGGGCGTGGCAAGTCATTAGGGAGGAAACGCCCAGGAAGGGCAGAGGCGTCAAGGACGCCTCACAAGCGGATACATACATTGCGGCGCACAATGTTCAAGCCCTCGGCCAAGCGCTTTGCATGAAAAATTTGTAATGCAGCACCGGAACTTAGAAATTTTCCAATCCCATCAAGGCTTAGGGCCAAAAAGTATTTTTGCTGCAGCGCAATATTTTTTTCCGGACCGGGCCCTCTGCACCCTGGAATCGGCCGTCAGATTATGATCTTGCATCCGTGTTGCGAGTTTCATCGTCACTGGGGTGGCTTTGTTGCCCACAGTCGCGTACAAGCCGTGCGCTTTCATTCATTTCGCACCTGCACAAAATCGGCCTCATATCATGTCCAGCTCGATCCAATCCCTGCGTAACATCGCAATCATCGCCCACGTTGACCATGGCAAGACCACACTGGTTGACCAATTGCTCGCCCAATCCGGGGTTTTCCGAGCCAATGAAGCCACGGTCGAACGGGCCATGGACTCCAATGATCAGGAGCGTGAGCGTGGCATTACCATCCTCGCCAAGTGCACCAGCGTGCTTTGGAACGGCGAGGCGGGCGAGACCCGGATCAATATTATCGACACCCCCGGCCACGCCGATTTCGGCGGCGAGGTTGAGCGCATCTTGGGCATGGTCGATGGCTGTCTCTTGCTGGTCGATGCCGAAGAGGGCGTCATGCCCCAGACCAAGTTCGTGCTTGGCAAGGCGCTAAAGCTTGGCCTGCGCCCCATCCTGGTGCTGAACAAGGTCGATCGGCCCCATGCTGATCCTGACCGGGTGCTGAACGAAACCTTTGACCTGTTCGCGGCCTTGGGTGCGTCAGATGAGCAACTGGACTTCCCGCACATCTATGCCTCGGGCAAGGAAGGCTGGGCGGCCATGGATATGACCGCGCCGCGCGAGACCCTGGCCCCGCTCTATGACCTGGTTGTCAAGCATGTGCCTGAACCTCAGGCCGTGACCCGTATGGACGAGCCGGGCCAAATGCTGGCGGTTCTTGTGGAAAATGATCCCTTCCTTGGCCGTCTTCTGACGGGCCGGGTCGCAGCAGGCAAGATCAAGCCCGGCATGGCGATCAAGGCCCTGTCGCGCGAAGGCGTTGAAATCGAGCGCGGGCGCGTCACCAAGATTCTTGCCTTCCGCGGCTTGAAGCGCCAACCGATTGATGAGGCAGAAGCGGGCGATATTGTCGCCATTGCCGGCCTGTCCAAGGCCACCGTGGCCGATACGCTCTGCGACCTGGTCCTGACCGAGGCCCTACCCGCCCAGCCGATCGATCCACCAACCATCTCGATCACGGTTTCTGTGAATAATAGCCCCTTGGCTGGCCGCGAAGGCGACAAGGTGCAAAGCCGGGTTATTCGTGACCGCCTTTTGCGCGAAGCTGAATCCAATGTCGCGATCAAGGTTATTGAGACCTCGGACAAGGATGCCTATGAAGTCGCCGGTCGCGGCGAATTGCAACTCGGCGTTCTGATCGAAAACATGCGCCGTGAAGGCTTTGAGGTTTCGATCTCGCGGCCACGCGTGGTTTATCGCAAGGACGAAGAGACCGGCAAGCGCATGGAGCCGATCGAGGAAGTGTTTATCGATGTCGATGAGGAATATTCCGGTATCGTCATTGAAAAGCTGTCGGCGCGTAAGGCCGAAATGACCGATATGCGCCCATCGGGTGCGGGCAAGACCCGTATCGCCTTGATGGCCCCCTCGCGGTCCTTGATTGGCTATCAGGGCGAGTTCTTGACCGATACGCGCGGCTCGGGCGTTCTGAACCGGGTGTTTTCGCATTATGAGCCGCATAAGGGCGCGATTGAAGGGCGCCGCAATGGGGTCTTGATCTCTAATTCCGAGGGTGAAACCGCGACCTATGCGCTGTGGAACCTAGAAGCGCGCGGCATCATGTTTGTCGGTGGCGGCGAAAAGACCTATCAGGGCATGATTATTGGCGAAAACAGCCGCTCTGACGATATGGACGTCAATCCGCTCAAGGCCAAGCAACTGACCAATGTGCGCGCCTCGGGCAAGGATGAGGCGATTCGCCTTACGCCAGCGCGTCGTATGACCCTGGAACAGGCCATTGCTTATATTGAAGAAGACGAGCTGGTAGAGGTGACGCCAAAATCGATCCGTCTGCGCAAGGAAGTGCTTAACCCATCCTTCCGCAAGAAGCGCATGCGCGAGGACTAGGGTTTATCCAAGCACAGATGGGGCGGTTGATCATGGATTGACTCTTGGGCTTATGTGCCCTGTTTGATTTTGGCCAAACTCTTGACGTCTATACCAAAAATAAAACAGCCGGGCGCATAGCTCGGCTGTTTTTTTTACGGATAAGTGGATATATTGGTAATCATAGGTATCCATATCAATTTTTCCAGCTTTAGCACATATGCAGTTATCGCCGCAGAGTTTTCAAATAGTTAATTGTATTGAATTAACGTCAAATAATACTCCTATTTTATATTTACCATTCTATCAGTACTGTAGAATGTGCGACATTCGTTGGTTCAATTATGCGCTCGGCGCGTATCACTAGAAATTTATCAACTAATTGCGCCTATAAATGGTATTATCAGCGATAACTATAAAAGACTGTATTTTTTATTGGACAGAATGTCATTTTTTAGCATACGGGTATGCTCGCAACGCGGGGTTGCCTAATGAGGATTACTATGATTGCTGAGCATGTATCCCATCCGCTTGATATCGCGCTCGGCGCTCGGATCCGGATTCGCCGCAAGACCTTGGGGCTGTCCCAGGATGACTTGGCGAGCCAGATTGGCCTGACCTTTCAGCAGATTCAAAAATACGAACGCGGGGCCAACCGGGTTAGTTTCTCGCGTCTGGTCGATATTGCCCGGACCCTAAAATGCCGCGTGCAGGACCTAATTGGCGATCTGGATGTTGAGGGCGATGTGTCGGACCAAGTGGCGATCGAGGCCGTTCAATTAAAGGAAACTGGCGCTGTGGAATTGATCAAGGCCTATTCCTCCATCTTGTCGGCGGGCCGCCGGCGCGTGATCGTCAATATCGCCCAAGAACTCGCACGCGAAGACGAGCTGGACCATAATCGCGCGGCCGGTTAGACGCGGTCCGACGCGGCCTTAAGGGTCAAACACCCCTCTCTCCTTGCAATAATCAGATCCAGGGCGCGTGTTGCGGACTCAAGCCAAAATTGACACGCCTCAATTTCGACCCATGGAGGCCTTGAAATATTTACATATATAGGTAGTTGTTCCTCGGGCGCGGGGAATGATCATGGGCCAGTTTCACGATGTTCAAGCCTTTGTCCGCGAGGCTAATCGGGTAACCGAGATGGCGGAGTTAGAACCAGCATTAGCCAGCATCATGCAAAGCCTAGGCTTTGACCTTTATGCTTTCGTTCATCATGTTCCTGGATCCGTTGTTCCTGAAAGTGTTGTTCGCCTCAGCAATTATCCTGAAGCTTGGCGTGACATTATGCGGGCGCGCAATTATTTTGCAGACAATCCTGTTATAATGGCCTGTCAAAAGCGCTCGGTAGGTTTCATTTGGTCGCAGCTGCCAAGTCTACTCAACTTAAGTGCTCGCCAGAAGGAAAGCCTAGACGAGTGGAACAGGATGGGATTTGGCGAGGGCTTTACCGTGCCGATGCACGTCCCCGGCGAGATCATGGGTTCATGTTCTATGAGTGTTGGCCGGGGGGCAAGCTTGCCGGAAGCGTCACTGCCCGCTGCACAGTATGTCGCATGCTTCACCTTTGAGGCTGCGCGCCGGATTGCACGGGGTGGCACCGAAAAACTAACGCCATCAACCAAGGTGCGCAACCTAACCCAGCGTCAGCTCGATTGCGTTGTGCTTGTCGGGCGCGGAAAGAGCGACTGGGATATTTCGCGTTTGCTTGGCATTAGCGATCAAACCGTTCATCAACATGTTGAGGAGGCCAAGCGTAGATTTGGCGTGGCCTCGCGGACACAACTCGTGGTCCGCGCCCTTTATAATAGCCAACTGACCTTTTCTGACATCATCCAGTAGGAGCCTATCCCCCGAATGGGGGAATATGCGCAGATCATGCCCTCCCTTAGGGTCGCGACACTTCATCCAATAGAGGTGTGTAATGATCAGGATTGTTGGTGCAAAAAACCGTGAGGCGCTTGCCCCCGAGTTGCAATCGATGCACAGGCATCGAAAGCAGGTCTTTGTTGATTTTCTGAAATGGGACATACCCGTTATCGATGGTCAGTACGAAATTGATCAGTTCGATAATGATGATGCGGTCTATTTGATGGTTTCCGATCCGCAGACCCGCGCGCACCTCGGTTCAGTACGTTTGTTGCCGACCCAATGCCCGCATCTCATGAGCGAGATCTTTCCATTTCTATGTGATGGCGCCCCCCCCAATTCGGAGGATGTTTGGGAGATTACGCGCCTGTGTACCGCGCCCAAGGTCGCAGACCCGTCGACGGTTCGGCGTCACCTTTGCACAGCCTTGATGGAATATGGCCTGCTGCACGGCATTCGCCGCTATGTTTCCGTTACCCACATGGCGTTCTTGGCCCAGGTTCTGGCGGTTGGCTGGAATTGCGAACCCTTGGGACTGCCGCAAATGGTCAATGGGGAAGAAATCGGTGCGATTGCTATTGAGGTTAGTGCTGAGTCCCTCAGCCATTTTCGAAAATCCTTGGGTCTCAAGCGCCCCTTGATTGCCTTGAGTGATCAGGCCCAAGCCGCCTAGCTAAACCCAGATAATCCCAACTCAGCTGCAGCAGATATGCTTCCCATTTTAGGAGTGCAATCATGAACCCTAATGATCCCGACATTATCAGCATTGCCGATCGATATCGGGAGATTGAGGCGAGGGACGAGCGGGTTTCATTTTTTGGCCGTGATCCTTTGACACTAGCGAGGACCCATACCTTGCGGGTCTTGGCCCTGTTGGAGGCGATCGATAAGGGCGAGTTGTTTTCCGCCCTGCCAAACGAGGTGGATGCGCGATCGCGGCATGCCAATGCTGTAACCTTGCTGGATATTATGCGCGATGAGGCGCGTCTGATTCTGGACTGTTTTCGACGTGTAGGGGTGTCTGAAGACTAGACCAGGGCGCGATAAGCCGCCGTAATCAGGGCCATGGCGCGTGGATCGCCAACCAGATGGGCCGATTGCCGATTCATCACATAGGCCCCAGACAAGCCTGTATCCGGGTCGGCAAAGACACAGGAACCACCCCATCCATAATGGCCGACCGTGTTTACACCTGGGCCATAGATCTCAGTCACATCATTGCGCATCAGGCCTGCACCCCAGCTGACATGGCGCGGTAGAACCAGATCATTGCCGCTTATGCGCTCACGCATGACCGCCTTGGCCATGGCGTCGGACAGCACAGTGCGGCCATCTAGCTGGCCATGACAGGCCAGCACGCTCATCAGCCGCGCCAAGGCCGGGGCTGTGGCATGGCCATTGGCCGACGGAATTTCCATACTGCGCCAGTCTGGGCTTTCACGCCCACTCGGTGCGGCCCAGGCCGTGCCAAAGGCCAGGCGTCTCGGCTCGGTCATGGGCCCAAGCTTGGGCAGGGTTTTTGGCCTTTGCATCTGGGCGCAGCGGCCATGTTCATGTGCGGGCAGCCCAATCCAAAGATCCAGACCCAAAGGCTGGCTCAGGTCCTGGCGCAGGGCCGTTCCCAGACTGCGTCCATCCAACCGCCGAAAAACCTCGCCCACTAGATAGCCGACCGTGATGGGGTGATAGCCGCTGGCGCCACCCGGTGGCCAGAGCGGTGCCATGGCCGCTAGCCGCGCGCATATGGCCTCTGGATCGTACCAAAGCTGTGGGTCAAAAGGCCCCTCCAGCCCGCACAATCCGGCTTGATGCGACAAGACCTGTTCCAGGGTTATGGCAGCCTTACCGGCCGCGCCAAACTCTGGCCAGATTGTTGCCACCGCCTGGTCATAGGCAATCAGGCCTTGGTCCACTAGGCGGGCGATCATCAGGCTGGCAATGGCCTTGGTGCAGGAAAAGATCGGGGTCAGGGTCTGGGCGTCAAAGGCGCAGGTTCGCGCCAGATCGCTGTGACCGGCATAGAGATCAACCAGAATCTCCCCGTGCTGGGCCAGGGCAAATCCCGCGCCAATCTCCTCGCCGGCCCGAAAATGGCCTTCGAAGACGGTGCGAACCGCGTCCAGGCGCGCAGGGCAGGTGCCATGGATCTCGACGGCCTGGCTCATGCCCCTAGTCCAGCAAGATCAGGCTGACCTGATCACTGCCGTCGGACAGGGCGCGGCCCATGGCCACCAGCGGCAGGTCATCATCGCCAATCGCAGCCTTTAAGGCCTCATAGACCCCGCCGACGGCCTGGGCCAGGGCATGGTGCGGCGCTAGGCCCTCAAGACAAGCCGCCCCCATCAGGGCGCTTAACAGGTCGCCAACCCCGTTTGGGGCCTTGGGCAAATGGGGATGACAGGCCAGCCACGCCTCGCCTGCCATGGCCAAGACCGCCCCAATCTGGTCCTCACTGGGCACGGAAGAGACCATGACCGTGGTCTTGAGTGAGCGGGCGGCCAGACAGGCGCTTTGGGGGTCAGTCACCGCCATACCGGTCAAATAGGCCAACTCCCAGGCATTGGGGGCCAGAATATCGGCGCGGGTTAAGAGATGTTCAGCAAGAGCATCCGCAACGGCCTGCTGAACATAAAGCCCCTTGCCCTCATCGCCCATGACCGGGTCGATAAGGACCAGGGGCGGGACGGCGCCGGCTTGCGCCCGTGCCGCTCGGATCTGATCAATGGCCCCTGCCGCGGCCAAGACCTGGTCGGGGTGCGAAAAATACCCCGTCAGGACGAGGTCAAACCGCGCATACTCGCCCTTGGCTTTAATCCCGCCCAATATATTGTGGAACAGGTCCGCACCAACCGCGCCGCCGCCGGGCGCACCGAGCCCCGGATGGCGACCAAACAGCACGGTCGGCACCAATACGGGCTCAATGCCCAGTACGCTAAGCGCAAGGCTCTGAGCCCCGCCGCCAACGAGGCTGGCGGCAACAAAGCTGGACAGGATCAGGGCGCGGGACATGGCGTATTTATGCCCCTGATCGCCCTGTCTTGGCTATGGTTTCTTATCGCGGCCTAGTAGCGATAATGCTCAGGCTTGAAGGGTCCGGCCTGGGGCACGTCAATATAATCGGCCTGGTCCTTGGTCAGGACGGTCAGGTTTGCACCCAGCTTGGCCAGGTGTAAAAGCGCAACCTTCTCATCCAGGGCCTTGGGCAGTGTATAGACCTGGTTGTCATAGGCCTTGCCATTGGTCCAAAGCTCGATCTGGGCCAGGGTCTGGTTGGTAAAGCTGGCACTCATCACAAAGGATGGGTGACCGGTGGCATTGCCCAGATTGACCAGGCGGCCTTCGGACAGAAGAATGATCTTCTTGCCATCTGGAAACTCGACATGATGGACCTGGGGCTTGATCTCGTCCCATTTGAAATTGCGCAGGCCAGCGACCTGGATCTCGGAATCGAAATGGCCAATATTGCAGACAATGGCATTGTTCTTCATGGCCCGCATATGATCGACCGTGATCACATCCTTATTGCCGGTGGCGGTAACAAAGATATCGGCCTTGCCAGCCAATTCGTCCAGGGTCTGGACATCATAGCCTTCCATGGCCGCTTGCAGGGCGCAGATGGGGTCGATCTCGGTGACCACGACGCGGGCGCCGCCATTGCGCAGGCTGGCGGCTGAGCCCTTGCCAACATCACCATAGCCGCAAACTACAGCCACCTTGCCAGCGAGCATCACATCGGTGCCGCGGCGAATGGCATCGACCAGGCTTTCGCGGCAGCCATAGAGGTTATCGAACTTGGACTTGGTGACGCTGTCATTCACATTAATAGCGGGGAAGGGCAGTTCGCCCTTGGTCGCCATTTGATAGAGGCGGTGCACGCCCGTGGTGGTTTCTTCCGACACGCCCTTGATGGCATCGCGGATAGCCGAATAAAAGCCGGGCTTTTCCTTCAAATAGCGCTTCATCACCGAATAGAGCGCTTCTTCTTCCTCATTTTGCGGATTGTTCAGGACGCTGGGGTCCTTTTCCGCCTTGGGGCCAAGCACGCAGAGCAAGGTGGCATCGCCGCCATCATCGAGGATTAGGTTGGGATAGCCGCCGTCCGACCATTCAAAAATCTTGTGCGCATAGTCCCAATATTCAACTAGGTTCTCGCCCTTAAAGGCAAAGACCGGCGTCCCTGCGGCGGCAATCGCAGCTGCCGCATGGTCCTGGGTTGAAAAGATGTTGCAAGACGCCCAGCGGACATCGGCGCCAAGGGCCTGCAAGGTCTCGATCAGAACCGCGGTCTGGATGGTCATGTGCAGGGACCCTGCAATCCGTGCGCCCTTAAGCGGCTGGGCCTGACCATATTCCTCGCGCGTCGCCATCAGGCCTGGCATTTCGGTCTCGGCAATGGCGATTTCCTTGCGGCCAAAGGCGGCAAGGCTGATGTCTTTTACGATATAATCGGGCACGTCGGGCTCCTGGCGGGAATTTCTATGCCCGTCTATAGCCGCTCAGGCTTAATACGGCAATAAAGACATAAACATATCTTTATATGAATTTGATTATGGCCTGGACCCTCAAGAGCTAGTTATTCGAGCGCCCCCTTGGGGCCATTGCGTTTCATCCCGAGGCCCCGAAAATCTGAAGTGTTCAATCCAATCAGGCTCATCTACCAATCGTCGGGACTTGTCTTTCAGTTACACCACGCGCTGGGCTACAAGACTTGGACCGAGACGACGAGGCAACGGTACCGGAGCATCCTGCACGCCTTCGGTATTGGCCCAGTTTCCCGCGCGCTCATTTCTGTGTCCTCACTCGCCCGTTTCCTCTGACGATACAGCGTTTGCCCGCGAATTCCGCAGAAACCGACTTGCGGCTGTGGCGTCGGAGAAGCCGAGTTCGTAGGCGAGGCGCGACAATGGGGTTGGCGGCGTCCGGCGCAGGTGAGCAGCAGCGATGTCGTCCCGAGCCTTGGCAAGAAGGCGGCCATAGCTGGTTTGCTTGGACCGCAGGCGCCGCTGCAGCGTGCGGCCTGTCGTGCCCAGTTGCCCTGCGACGGCGTCGAGAGACGGCGGGGATCCCGCCATATTCGACATGAAAAGACCGGTGACTAGATCCTCGGGCTGCGTTGAATGCGTCGCGACCTGCCGCCTCAGCTGTTGCTCGAAGAACGTCACGAGCTCTGGATTGTGCCGGGGCAAGGGCTGTTCAAAATCCGACCTCTTGACCACCAGCGCATTGCGCGGAGCATCGAACTCGACCCGGCAGCGATAGAAGCTACGAAACAGGGTTGTGTCCGCAGGCCTTGGTCCCATGAACTCGACCCGCACCGGCGTCCAGGCCGGGCCGACCATTTCCCGGAACACGCGCGCGGACATGGTCACGAAGGCGAATGTCCCTTGCGTGGCACCGGGGCGCAGCACGGCCAACACATCGTGGACCAACGCTACATCCTCGCCCTCATGGACGACCTCATAGCCCACCGCATTATTCTCGAGATGTACATATTTCCGGGCCAGGCTGTACCATTCCGCCACCGAGCCAGCGTGATCCCAAAGGAGGCTGATGGAGTCGAGCCCCCTCAGGTTCAGCCATAGGCCATGGCGCAGCCCAAAGTCCGGTTGGTGGAGATGACGCGCTGCAGCCTCCAACAGGTCAAAACTCAGTCGCGCCGACACCTGCACCGGCGCGCTAGATCGCTGCAAGGCAGGGTCGACATAGCCGACATTCAGGGTGCGAACATCCACGCCAAGCCCGTCCATATGGGCAAGAATCTGTCGGGCGGATGCGGCGCTGGCGATGAGTTCCATGATCTGAACGGTCTATACCTGTCGCTTTTTGTCAAGCCATTGTCGTAATCCGCCACGGCATTTCAGCAGCGTTCCGGCATGATCACCGACAAAAATAATCGCTTAGGGGAAGCATGGCATGACGCAGTCCACATCGATCCAAGAGCTCGAACAGGTTGACGCCGTGGTCGTCGGTGCCGGGCTCAATGGAATCTACCAGATCTATCGACTGGTTCAGCAGGGCCTGAACATCCGGGCCTTCGAGGCCGGCGACGGCGTAGGCGGGGTCTGGTTCTGGAACCGTTATCCGGGCGCGCGCTGCGACAGCCACTTTCCCTTCTACCAATACTGGTTCTCCAAGGAATTGTGGAACGAGGCCGACTGGAAGGAACGCTTTCCGGGTCAGGCGGATATAGAGGCCTATTTCAACCAGGTTTGCGACAAGTTCGACCTTAAGCGCCATATCACCTTCAAGACCCGCGTCACCGCCGCTGTATTTGACGAAGCGACCGGTCGCTGGATTGTGTCGACGGATACGGGCGAGACGGTGAGCGCCCAGTTCCTAGTGTTCAATTCCGGCGGCCTGTCCGTGGCCAAGGCGCCGCCTTATCCGGGGTTCGAGACCTTCAAGGGCGTGGCGGTCCACACTAGCCGCTGGCCCAAGGGCGGAGTCGACCTGGCAGGCAAGCGCGTCGGTGTCATCGGCACCGCTGCCACCGGCATCCAGGTGATCCAGTCCATCGCCGCCCAGGTTGGTCATCTGACCGTGTTCCAGCGCACGCCCAACTATGCGGTGAGGATGCGCAATGACCGCATCACCGAGCAGGACCTGACGGCTATGCGGGCCTCCTATGAGGACCTGAATGCGCGGGTACACCAGTCCTTCGGCGGCTTTGTCTATGACGACGAACCACCGATGTTCGACGACATGCCTGAGGAACAGCGCACACCCTATCTGGAGAGCATCTGGGCCAACGGTTCGCTGAAGATGTGGGGCAACACATTCGCCGACGCCTTCATGAATCCGGAAGCCGCCGAATTCATCTCCGAGTTCGTGCGGGGCAAGATCCGTGCGCGTATCAAGGACCCGGCGATCGCTGAGAAGCTGGTGCCTAAGGACTACCAGTTCGGCACCCGGCGCGTGCCCCTGGAGAATGGCTATTTCGACGTGTTCAACCGGGACAATGTGAGCCTGGTGGACCTGCGGGAGGATCCCATCAGCTCTGTGGACGCTACAGGTATCAACACCAATTCAGGCCACATCGACCTCGATGTGATCGTCACGGCCACCGGCTTCGACGCTGGCGTCGGCGCGGTCAACCAGGTGGACATTCGTGGGCGGGGCAATGTGTCCCTACGCGACCAGTGGAAGACCTCGGTCCGCACAACGGTCGGCATGCAGGTGCACGGCTTCCCCAACCTGTTCATGACCATGGCGCCCTTCGCGCCGGCCGCGGCCATCTGCAACGTGCCAGTCTGCACCGATCAGCAGGTGGGCTGGATCAGCGACACCATCGCCTTCGCACGGTCCCGGGGTCTGAAGACGATCGAGCCCACGGCCGAGATTGAAGCCGCCTGGATGGCCCACCATGAGGAAATCTCCGAGCCCACCCTGATCGGCCAGAACCGCAATTCCTGGTATCGCTTGCCACGGGACGGCGGCCAGAAGCGCG
Source organism: Caulobacteraceae bacterium (assembly GCA_947452365.1). GTDB lineage: Bacteria > Pseudomonadota > Alphaproteobacteria > Caulobacterales > Caulobacteraceae > CAISGS01. Next base: position 14,041 of record CANGCO010000009.1, on the reverse strand, counting down.
AGCTAATCGCCTATATGGGCGGGCTGGTACAGTACCGGGCGGCCTGTGATGCTTATCACGATAGCGGCTATGCTGGATTCGCGGTGACCTGAGGCTTTCGCAGGCATGCCCGAACAGGCTGCTCCGGCTATCTTCAATAGGTCTTGTCAGAGCAAATTCCGCGCTTCGCCTATCATGATGGCGCCAGCTTTGTAGCTATGGCGGGGGCTATCGCTCTTCGTCAAAGCGCGCGGCTACCAGGGCCACGAGCGCGTCCAGGGCCTCGGCGGCCTGTGGCCCCTCGGCTGAGATATCAATGCTAGAACCAATGCCTGCGGCCAGCATCATCAGGCCCATGATTGAGCGGGCATCGACGCTCTGGCCGTCCCTGCTGACCTTAATCTCGGCGTCAAAACCTGAGGCCAGCTTGACGAACTTGGCCGAGGCGCGAGCATGCAGGCCGCGCTCATTCACAATCTCGACTGTGCGACTTAGGCTCACTTTTCCCCTGCCAGAACATAGGAGGCCACGGAGATGTATTTGCGCCCGGCTTCCTGGGCATGAGCCACGCAGGCTTCGAGACTTTCGCGGCCGCGAACACTGGCCAACTTGATCAGCATGGGCAGGTTTAGGCCCGCAATCACTTCGGCGCGCGTTTGTTCCATGACCGAAATAGCCAGGTTGGAGGGCGTGCCGCCAAACATGTCGGTCAAGAGTATGACGCCCGCGCCCGTATCGACATGAGCTGCAGCCTGCAAGATATCGCGTCTGCGCTGTTCCATATCGTCATCGGGACCGATACAGACCGACACCACCCCGGCCTGGGGCCCGACCACGTGTTCCATGGCCTGGACAAATTCTAGTGCCAGTCGCCCGTGGGTGACAATTACCAGCCCGATCATGCCTTGCCTCTCACGGGACCCCTCCCGAGCGCGGCCATTTTGCCGTCGCGGTCCGCTTGATACGCTGCTTATTCGCCAACGGGAAGATGTTCCAGTGCCAAGCTGAGTTTTGACAGTGAAAGTTCGCAAAATGGATCCAGGGTCAGGGCCGCAATCTTCAGCCCCGCAACCGTCTCATAGCGCGCATCCGGCCAACGCTCAGCAGCCTTGGCGGGGCTCAAAAGCGCGGTAAGCCGGATCTGGCAAAATGCCAACACGGGTGCGGGGGCCTTGATAACGCCAAGGCCCCGCACCTCGATCAAGCCCGACAATGGGTCTGGCGCGCGGCCGTATGCCGAAGCCTGCTCGGTCCAGACCAGGACCCGGTCATCGGCCACCAGCCGCCAGCCGGCCTGCACCGCCTTGAGCGCCAAATGGCTCTTTCCGGCGCCTGAAGGCCCAAACAATAGCACGCCATGCCAGTGATGACGATATTGCCGGGCGATCAGGCTGGCATGTAATATGGCCTCGCCGCTCATGGCTGAAGGTTTGGAAGCTGCAGACAAAACCGCGCGCCACTCCCATGGTTCTCAGCCCAGATCTTGCCGCCATGCGCCTCGATGATTTGCCGCGCAATCGATAGGCCAAGCCCGGAATTGCCGCCAAATGCCGCCCCCTTGGGCCGGGCCGTATAAAAGCGCTCAAACACGGTTTCGAGGTTTTCAGGCGGAATACCGGGGCCGTCATCCTCGACCGTGACCAGGACCTGGGCCCCATCCTTCTGGGTGCGCACCCTCACCTGACCCGCATCGCCGAGCGGGCCAAGCCTGGCAAAGGAGCGCGCATTATCGACCAGATTGCGTAGGACCTGGCTCAAGGGGCCTTCGCGGCCACTAATCATCAGGGGTTCAGGGCTTTCCGGGGCCTGATAGCTCACCGGCACCTCAGCGGGGCCAGCCGCTTCGGCATAGAGCCGGACGAGGTCGCCGATCAAGAGGTTGAGATCAATCGGCCGCGGCGCATCGCGCGACAGTTCGGCATCCAGCCGCGAGGCATTGGAAATATCGGTAATCAGCCGATCCAGGCGACTGGCATCCTGCTTCAAGATCGCCATTAACCGCTCGCGCGCCTTGGGGTCGCTCACCAGGTCAAGCGTTTCGGTGGCTGAGCGGATCGAGGTTAAGGGGTTGCGAATCTCATGCGCCACATCGGCGGCAAACCGCTCAATGGCGTCCATGCGTACAGACTGGGCGGCCGTCATGGCCTCAAGCGCGCGGCTAAGATCGCCAAGCTCGTCATCACGGTCAGACAGGTCAGGCAAGGATATGGCCCGCGCTCGAGATAGTCTAACCCGGTCGGCGGCCCGCGCGAGGCGCCGCACCGGCTGGGCAATCATGCGGATCAAAAAGAAGGACGAGGCCAAGGAGACGGCTATGGCCATTAGAATAAACGGCATCAAGGCGCGGCGCTCGGCGGCAATGATCTGGTCGACATCCCCGGCCTCGAGGGTCAAGACTCCCAGTACCGCCTCGACATGGCGAAGCGGGATCGAGACCGAGACCAGACGCTGGCCATTCGCGCCGACGCGCATGCCGGCCACGGCCCGGCCCTTCATGGCAATGGAAACCTCCTGCCATAAGGCGGTTCTGGCGGCCTGTTCGATTGCGGGCTTGGCATTGAGGCCATGCGGCTTGGGTGGTGGGTCGCTAGGGCGCCGGGCCGGGGGCAGGGCGCGGCGTTCGACCCGGTCAGCGGCGACATAGCTATCGGCGATCAAACGGCCCCGGGCATCAAATAGGCGCGCGCGCTGCGAGTGGGGAATGAAGAGCAGCTGCAGGGTCTCAGCCGCCCGATCGGTTTCCAATAGGGGCACAGGCTCGCCCCGGGTAGCGGCGCGATCAATCACATTGGCGATAAATTCGCCCTGGGTGGTCAGGCTGTCTATGCGTGCATTTACAAGCCCCCGGCGCAGCTCATTGAGCACAAGTGCGCCGCCAATCAGAATGGCCAGCCCCAAAAGGTTCAAGCCAATGATCAGCTGGCCCAGACGCGAGCCGGGTAAAAGCCGCCTGCCACGCCTGCGCCAGCGCGCTAGACGATCAGGATTCGCGATATCGGTAGCCAACGCCATACAGGGTTTCTATGGCATCAAACTGGTCGTCAATCTGACGAAATTTGCGCCGCATACGTTTGATATGGCTGTCTATGGTGCGGTCATCGACATAGACTTGATCCTCATAGGCCGCATCCATCAGATTGTCGCGGCTCTTCACAAATCCGGGGCGCTGGGCCAGGGCCTGGAGAAGCAAGAACTCGGTCACGGTCAGCTTGACCGCATGGCCGTCCCAGTGACAATCATGGCGGGCCGTATCGAGCGATAGCCTGCCGCGCTTGATCAGCCGCGATGATCCCGCCGTGGCTGGGGCCTCATCCAAATCATCACTGGTCCTGCGCAAAATAGCCTTGACCCGTTCGATCAACAGCCTCTGGCTAAAGGGTTTGTGGATATAGTCGTCCGCCCCGAGATTAAAGCCTAGGATCTCGTCAATCTCCTCGTCCTTGGAGGTCAGTATAATCACCGGCAGGTTCGAGGTCTGGCGCAGACGGCGCAGGACTTCCATCCCATCGAGGCGCGGCATCTTGACGTCCAATATGGCAAGGTCAGGTGGATCGTTTTCCAAGGCCGCGAGGCCCGCCGCGCCATCATAATAGGCCTTGATCACATGGCCGTGGCTTTCCAAGGCCAGAGACACTGAGGTCACGATGTTTTCGTCATCATCAACAAGCGTAATTTTCGCCATTCTGCACCTGGTTAGGCCGGGCCTTTAAGTTAACCCCACCGGTTGGAACCCTAGTTACGAAACCCAATACCTTCAATCACAGGCCTATGCGGCAAAATCTTGTTCATGCGGTTTTCGGCTGTCCTGTGTCAATTAGTGCGCCTCGTCCCAATTGTTTGCGGCCCTGGCCTCAACAATCAGGGGTACACTGATCTGGGCGGCGGGCTCGGCGGCCTTTTCCATCACCGCCTTGGCCAAGGCACAGACGGCGTCGGCCTCTTCTAGCGGGGCTTCAAACACCAGTTCGTCATGCACCTGTAACAGCATGCGACTCTTGAGCCCGGCCGTGGCAAGCGCTGCGGGCATTCGGGCCATGGCGCGGCGGATAATGTCGGCGGCTGTGCCTTGCAAGGGCGCATTAATCGCGGCGCGTTCGGCAAATTGGCGCATGCCAGCGGCCTTGGCGCGAATATCGGGAATATTGATCTTACGGCCAAACAGGCTGGTGACATAGCCCTTGGCGTGCACCTCAGCCTTGGTCTTGTCCATATAGGCGCGGATGCCGGGAAAGCGTTCGAAATAGGTGCGGATATAGGCCGAGGCCTGATCCTGCGGGATCGAGAGCTGATTGGCCAAGCCAAAGCCCGATATGCCATAGATGATACCAAAATTGATCGCCTTGGCCTGACGCCGGATCATGGGGTCCATACCCTCGATCGGTACGCCAAACATTTCCGAGGCGGTCATGGCGTGAATATCCAGCCCCTCGGCAAAGGCCTTTTTCAGCTGCGGTATATCGCCCATATGCGCCAAGAGCCGCAGCTCAATCTGGCTATAGTCAGCACTGATCAAGACATGGCCGGGCTCGGCAATAAAGGCCTGGCGGATCTTGCGCCCCTCTTCGGTGCGCACCGGAATGTTTTGCAAATTGGGGTCGGATGAGGACAGGCGTCCGGTTGTGGTTGCCGCCAGCGAAAACGAAGTATGCACCCGCCCGGTGCGCGGTGAGATGGCTGCACCCAGGGCCTCCGTATAGGTGCCGCGCAGCTTGGCCAATTGTCGCCAGTCCAAAAGCACTTTTGGCAGGGCGTGACCGGTTAAGGCCAGATCGTCCAGCACGGCGGCATCTGTGCTCCAGGCACCCGTCGCGGTCTTTTTGCCGCCGGGCAGGCCAAGCTCGCCAAACAGGATATCGCCAATCTGTTTTGGGCTGGCCAGATTGAACGGATGGCCAACAAGCGCTTGCGCCTTGGTTTCCAGATCGCTCATGCGCAGCGCAAATTCGTGCGATAATTGGCGTAGGCGCTCTTGATCCACCTTGATGCCAGCACATTCCATTGCTGCAAGAACCGCAGGCAGGGGCCGCTCTAGGGTCTCATAAACACTCAGCAAGCCCTCGGCGGCTAGGCGTGGGCGCAGGACCTGGTGCAGTCGCAGCGTGACATCAGCGTCTTCTGCGGCATAGGCGGTCGCCGCCACCAGATCAATCTGGTCAAAGCTTTTTTGCGCCTTGCCGGCCCCGGCCACGGTCTTGAAACTGATCGGGCTATGGCCAAGCCAAAGCTGGGATAGCTCATCCATGCCATGGCCGTGCAGGCCCGCCTCCAACACATAGGAGATCAGCATGGTGTCATCGATGGGGGCAACCTGGATGCCATAGCGCGACAGCACGCCCAGATCATATTTCACATTCTGGCCAACCTTGAGCACGGCTGGGTTTTCTAAGAGCGGCCTTAGCCTGGCCAAGGCCGCATCCATCGGGATCTGGTCAAGGCTAGCAGGGCCATCTAGCAAGAGCCCATCGGCCTGACGGTGGGCTAGCGGAATATAACAGGCCTCTCCGGCTGCGACGGCGAGCGACACGCCCACCAGGCCCGCATTGGCTGAGGACAGGGCATCGGTTTCAGTATCAAAAGCAATCACCCCGGCCTCGGTCGCCCGCGCAATCCAGGCATCGAGCGTCGCCAGATCGCGCACGCAAACATAGGCGCTGGTATCGACGCTTTGGGCGACGACCGGCGCGGCTGCCGTATCTTGTTGTGTATAGGGGCGCGGCGCCATGCTCGGGGCCTTGGCCTCGGCACCATTACCGCCACGCGCGCTATTGCCATTATTCGAGGCGGCGCGGGCATCGGCGCCGCCGTCCCCGACCCGCCGGGCCAGCGAGCGAAATTCCATCTCTTCCAAAAACGCATTCAAGGACGGGCCATGTGGGTCATCAACCGCCAAGGCGTCGAGCGCCACTGGCATGGGCGTGGCCACATCCAGCCTAACCAGTTCGCGCGATAGGCGGATCTGGTCGGCATAATCGATCAGGGTCTGGCGACGCTTGTCCTGCTTGATCTCGCCAGCCCTAGCCAGTACCGAATCCAGATCGCCATATTCATTGAGCAAAAGCGCCGCGGTCTTGACGCCAATCCCGGGCGCGCCCGGCACATTATCGACCGGATCGCCGGTCAGGGCCTGAAGATCGACCACCTGTTCGGGGGTTACGCCAAATTTCTCAAACACCTGATCGCGGCCAATCTTCAGGTTCTTCATGGTATCAAGCATGGAGACCCGGTCGCCAACCAATTGCATCAGGTCCTTATCGGACGAGACAATCACCGCCTCGCCGCCCAGATCGCGCACATGGCAGGCATAGGCGGCAATCAGGTCATCAGCCTCATAATTAGCCAATTCGATCGCGGGCACACCAAAGGCGCGTGTGGCCTCGCGCACCAGGGCAAATTGTGGCACTAGGTCTTCGGGCGCAGGCGGGCGATGGGCCTTATAGGCGGGGTAAAGATCATTGCGGAAGGTCTTGCCCGAGGCGTCAAAAATCACCGCCAAATGGGTCGGCCCGTCCGGCGCGGTGCGCATCTCTACGAGCAGCTTCCAGAGCATATTGCAAAAGCCCTGCACCGCCCCAACCGGCATGCCATCTGACTTGCGCGTCAAGGGCGGCAAGGCGTGATAGGCGCGAAAAATATAACCCGACCCATCGACAAGATAGAGCCGCACAGGCGGATGACCGCGAGCGGCCGGGTCGGATGCTGGTGTGTGTTCAGACTCGCTCATGGCCGCAATCATAAGCGCGGAAGGCCGACAGGTCATTAGGGGAGTTGCGGGCGGCCTGTGGTCAATTCAAAAGCCATGGCGATGGCCCGGCTATGGGGGTGGTCGGCAAGCTGCGCCCGCGCGCGACTGACCCGTTCTGGATCGCCCATTACGGCAACGCAGACGCCGCAAATATCGCCTTGGCGATAGGGGGCGTTCAACAGATCTTCGCCCTTCTGTCCCAAAAAGCTCGCCAAAAAGGCTGGCCCGGCCACCCTCAGGGCCTGAATCAGCGGGTCGATCTTGTCGTGGGAAAGAATCTGGTCGAGCGGGGTCTGATCGACATGGCCAAGGATCAGTGGGCCTTGGGCCACCTGGCTTGCAATGGTGGTGTTACAACAGGCCAGGACGGAGCGATTTTCCAAGATCGTGGGGCGGTTAACAAGCGCGCAGGGGCGCGGGTCGGGCCCCGTTACCCAAGGCGAGAGCAGGGACTCATCCAGCGGGACGGGTCGGTCGGCCTTGTCCAGCACGCTCATCACCCGATTGACCCGGTCCAAGAGCCCCCGTGCGCGCAAAAGCGCGTCCAGTCGCTCAGTAAACGCATCGGCCCGTCCAAAGGGGGTGACAGTGCCGATTTCCACCTGACGTTCGCACAGAAGCGCGGCCTGCGCCGCATCGACTACCCGCTCAATCGGCAATTCGCGCGCGTGATAAATATCGGTGCTCAGCAGGATATGGGACAGGCCAGGAAGGGTGTTTAAGACCGCTTCACCGCGCGCGACCGAAAACGCCCAATAGCCGTTGGTATTGACCGCCAAGGGCACCTTCTCTTCCTGGGCGAGGGTCGATAGGGTCACCAGATCGCGACGACGCAAAAACGGCTCACCGCCGCTAAGATGGATGGCCTTGATGCCGCCTGATTGGATGGCGCGCCGGATCTGAGCCTCCAGTTCGGAATTTATGGCCAAGGCTGTCTTCATCTTCGGACCACTGCCTGTGCCGCAGTGATCACAGGTCAGGTTGCACTGATTGGTCAGATAAAGGCTCAATATGCCGCGAAAAGTGGCGTAATGGCCTTGAATACGGTCTGGTGGCGCGGCGCTCATGGATTTGCGTTCATCGCGATAAAGGCCTCCAAGCTCAGGCGCGCCGATTGTATGGCGCTGGCCCCAATCAAGCTGGCCTGTTCGTGGGTCAGGTTAAGGCCGTCGAGGAGGGCGTCCATTTCTCGGCTATGGTGGGGATCGGCCTCGGCATGGACCGCCAAGGCGCGATAGGCCTTTGATCCCTCGGGCAAGATCGCCTTGACCGCGTCTAGGGTTTCAGAGGTCGGCGGCCGTCCCTCAAGAAAGGCAATATAGCCGAGCAGGGGCAGGGGTGAGACATGCTCCAACCAGTAATATTGCGAACCGGTCATGGCCACTATGGTCAGGTCGGGAATGCGGGCCAAGGCCTGGGCATTAGAAACCCCAAGCTCGTCTAGGTCCTCAAGCACCAGTTCGACATGGCCGCTTTCCTCGACAATATGGTGGCGATAATAGTCCGCTAGCCGCGCGCCCTGCTCGGTCTGGTCATCGCACCGGGTCAGGGCCAGTTCCATCAAGGGAATACTGGCGCGTATGACATCATGCATCAGGTGCAGATAGCGGATATATCGCTTAAGGCTCCTAGGCCGGAACGGCGGGCTGTTATCTGGCCAACAGAGGGACAGTTTTGCGCGAAGCCCTAGACTGGCTGCGGACCCCACCCATGGCGTAATGGATTCCGCAGCCGAGCCAAGAGCATCGCCATTATGAGCGAACAGCATAATGGCTAAATTTAGAAAAAATTGTGGCCAAAGTCTTGGGGGGGAACGCCATTAACTGCTTTTTGATACTTGGCCAGCGTGTGGAGCTCGCTGTCGCTCATGCCCTCGAGGGCATCAAGCTGAGCCGGTGAAAGATTGTCGAAACCCTCCAGACCGGCCTTGCTTAGCCGCTCTGTGGCTTGCGAGGTCAGGGAAACGGAACTGTCGCAATAGGTATTTCCGGCCGCAATGACTGTTTTGATGGCAAACTTAGCAATCGGGTTGGAGATCAGGCCTGCCAAGGTCGTAAGAATTGGCACTGCAGTTGGCCAAAGCGAACAAAAGCCCGCATCGGCAACTGCGGCCTTGTCGGCTTCAAATTCGGCATAGAGGTTAGACATGACGTTTCTCCATAAACTGGGACAATTTACCCATGAGGGAGAATTTATTTTATACAATCTGGAGTCAATATAAATTTCGCCTTTTGCGTGAAATTTTTACAATGCAGCCTATATCAAATTATTGATATTTATGAGTAGTTTAATTCCCGCCTTTTGTTTTAGGCGTGCGCGCGGCTAGACTGCGCCGCCGCCCTTGAAACCCGCCCGCCGCCACCCCAGATAATTCCTGCGGGCCGGGCCCCTCTGGCGTTAGTGGCTGAAAAACAGTCCTGCGTGATGTCGGACCGCGTCGGGTGCAGCGTTTGCCCTGCCCGTGACTTGCCTCAAAAAACCACCTCCTCTGGTCTTGCGGCCACTGCGCAAACACGCTTATACTGTTCACTAAATGTTCTTGAACGAAGTCTTGGAATCGCGAACGTGGCCACAAGTCTAACATCGCTGGAAGTTTGCGCCGGGGCCGGGGGTCAGGCGCGGGGTTTGGAGCGGGCGGGATTTGATCATGCGGGGGTGGTCGAGATCGATACCGATTGCTGCAAGACCCTGGCCCTAAACCGCCCGGGCTGGCAGATTCATGAGCAAGACCTGAACCTTTTTGACGCGTCCGCCTATCGCGGCATTGACCTTCTGGCCGGCGGGCTTCCCTGTCCGCCGTTTTCGGTGGCGGGAAAACAGCTGGGTAAGGACGATGAGCGCAACCTTTTTCCCGCCGCCATTCGTCTGGTCGATGAGACCCGCCCCAAGGCCGTAATGATAGAGAATGTGCGCGGCTTTTTGGGGGCCGTGTTCGAAGATTATCGCGGCTTTATCCGGGGTGAGCTGAAAAAGCTTGGCTATGAGGCCCAGTGGCGCTTGTTAAACGCCTCTGATTACGGGGTGCCACAGCTTCGGCCTCGCGTGGTCATTGTCGCAATTCGGGATGATTTAAAGGACGATTTTACCTGGCCAGCCCCGTCCTTGGTCAATGCGCCAACGGTTGGTGAGACCTTGTTGGACTTGATGGCGGCGCGCGGCTGGCTTGGGGCAAAGGCCTGGGCCGCACGCGCCGATGATATTGCTCCAACCCTAGTTGGCGGCTCTAAAAAGCATGGTGGTCCGGACCTTGGACCAACCCGCGCGAAGCTGGCCTGGGCGTCCTTGGGCGTCAACGGCAAGACCTTGGCCGATGAAGCGCCGGACCGCGATTTTGTCGGCATGCCTAGGCTGACCGTTCGTATGGCGGCGCGCATCCAGGGCTTTGACGATGCTTGGGTGTTTCATGGTCGCAAGACCGCCGCCTATCGCCAGGTCGGCAATGCTTTTCCGCCGCCCGTCGCCCAAGCCGTGGCGGCGCAACTGGCAGCGGCAATGCAAAAACGCACACTTTATCGCGCTTTTGCCTAGTCCAGGTTTTGGATTTTTTAACCGGCCCTGATGCCTATGGTCCGGTATGACGCATGCGCGCTTGCCGGTTAATCACCCAGACCATGACGCCCTTTGGCCCGTGGTAGATGCCCTATTGCGCCGTGCGGGCGGGTGGGAGGGCCTTGCATCAAAGGTCCCCGACCTGTTTCGCTTGGGCATTGACGAGGTGATTGATACCCCGCGCTCCAACCGTTTTACGATCGAAGAGATTGAAAAGACCGAAAAGACCTATCTCGGCACCAAGATGGAAATCTTGCTGCGCAATTATCTGCAATTTCCCAAGGGACAGGTGCTGGACCTCAATATTGCCGGTGTCGAGGTCGATATCAAAAACACGATGGGCCGCGCCTGGACCATTCCACAGGAATGTTTTGGCCATATTGCGCTTCTGTTAAGGTCCAACGAAAACAGCGCCCTTTGCGATCTTGGCCTGATCCTGGTGCGTCACGACTATCTCAATCTTGGCAGAAACCGGGACCTGAAGACGACCCTGACGGCACAGTCACTGACCAATGTTTGGTGGCTTTTAAAAGATCATCCCTATCCGAAAAACTTTTGGCTGGAATTAGGCCTTGCCGACCGCATGGCCATCCAGTCGGCGGGCGGTGCAACCAAGCGTTTGGCGGCCTTGTTCGAGCGGCTGCAAAACCGGCCCATAGGCCGCACCCAAATCCTTGGCTTGGCCCAGCAACTGGACTCGATGAAGCGTCTTCGAAACAATGGCGGGGCCCGAGACGTTTTGCGCCCCAAGGGCATTGTCATATTGTCGGGCAATTATGACCGAGACCTGATCAAGCGGTTGGGTCTTCAGACGATCAAGCTTGATGAGTTTATCTCTTATCGTCCGTCGACCGATGATCAATCTAGGCTGTTGCAAGACGCCGGGCTTTTGGATCGCCCCTAACCCCTTGAAACCCGCTCGTCGCCACCCCAGATAATTCCTGCGGGCCGGGCCCCTCTGGCGTTAGTGGCTGAAAAACAGTCATGCGTGATGTCGGACCGCGTCGGGTGCGCCCGGTGTCTGGGTCCAAGGTCCTCCCCCCACCTGGTCTGCCTGCGCCGGTCGCGCCCGGCCCCCGTTTTGATCAGGAGGTCTCATGCCGCTGCTACTCTGCCCCAATTGCAATACGTCCATGACGGCGGTGAGCCGCCAGGGCGTCGAATTTGACATGTGTCCGGCCTGTCGCGGCGTCTGGCTCGATCGCGGTGAGTTGGAAAAACTCGTGGCGGGGGCAAGCGATGGCCCGGCCCGCGCGCCCGCGCCGCCATCCGTGCCAGAGGCCAGCTATCGCCCTGCGCCGCCGCCGCGGGCCTATCGCGATGATGACGACGGTGATGACGATTATCGCCGCCCTGGCAGTCACAAGGGCCGCAAAAAGCGCTTTGACCTGTTTGATATTTTCGACTGATCCGGCCCAAACCGAGGCCAGAGGTCTGAACCCCTAATGGCCGCCGCCAACCTCATAGACGCCCGGCGCTTGGCTTGCCTGAGCCTGGTCGGCATGGACAAAGCGGCGGTCGCAATAGGGGCATTCGACAAAGGCCTCGTCGCCCATTTCTAGAAATACGCGCGGATGGCCCAGCGCGCCGCCAACCCCATCACAGGCAATGCGGTGGCCGTGTACCAGCACGATCTCGGCCTGAGGTCCAACCGCTGCGGCGGTCGCTTGGGCGGGGGTCTTTACCGATTTGGCGCTCATAACAGACAATCCTTTGGGCAAACGGCTTGGCAGGCGGGCCAATGCGGCATACCTAAGACCAGCGCCGCAAGGCGTCAATTCGGCAAACACCTCCAATCCTTGCGGATCTGCCGCTCCGCCCCGGATCGATCTGACCCATGGACCTTCCCGACTATGCCATTGAGGCCAAGGGCCTTGTCAAAACCTATGCAGCCAGCCGCGGCAATGGCGCCAAGACGGCGCTTGAACATATTGACCTAGCCGTGCCCAGGGGCTCGATCTTTGGCCTATTGGGGCCTAATGGCGCTGGAAAATCGACCTTTATCAATATATTGGCCGGCCTTACGCAAAAGACCGCCGGCACGGTCAAGATCTGGGGCCGCGATATTGATCAGCGCCCGCGCGATGCCCGCGCCGCGATTGGCGTGGTGCCGCAAGAATTAGCCGCCGATGTCTTCTTCACGCCGCGCGAATCGCTTGAGGTTCAGGCCGGCCTCTATGGCGTGCCGCCGCGTGAGCGCCAGACCGATGCCCTGCTCGCCGCGCTTGGCCTCAGCGACAAGGCCGATGCCTATGTCCGGTCCCTGTCTGGCGGCATGAAGCGCCGCTTAATGGTGGCAAAAGCCATGGTCCACCGCCCGCCGGTCCTGATCCTGGACGAGCCGACCGCCGGGGTCGATGTCGAACTGCGCCGCCAGCTCTGGGCCTATGTCAAAGGGCTCAATGCCCTAGGCGTGACCATTGTCCTGACCACCCATTATCTAGAAGAAGCGCAAGAGCTTTGCGATACGATTGCCATTGTCAATCGCGGCAAGGTCGTGGCCTGTGAGCCGACGGCCAAGCTGCTTAAGCGCCTCGATACCCGCGCTGTGATCATCACCCCGCGCACAGCCTTGAGCGCCGTGCCCGATCTTGGCGGATTTGAGGGCCGCCTGCGCCCCGATGGCCGCCTAGCCGTGACCTTTAAGACCGGTCAGGCCGGGGTTGAAGACGTGTTGGCGATTGTGCGCCAGGCCGGGGTGGGCATTAAGGACCTCTCGACCGAGGAGCCGGACCTCGAAGACGTGTTTATGTCCCTAACCTATGCTGACCCCACCGCCGCCGACCCGACCAAGGACTAGGCAAGGGGCGAGGGCAAGATCGCGGCCAAGGTGGGCCATCAGTTCAGATTGCGCCCCGCCCGCCTTTAGGCTAACACACCCCAACAAACCCGGCGGCCCATCCCCCGCCCAATCGCACCCGTAGCTCAGCTGGATAGAGCGTTGCCCTCCGAAGGCAAAGGTCACACGTTCGAATCGTGTCGGGTGCGCCAATGATTTCAATGGGTTAGCTTGTTTCCGCGACGCGCCTAAACGCTCGGGGTAGCACCGGGGTAGCACGAGGACGTTCCGGGGTGATTTATTCTGGTACGCCTGAGGCGATTAATGCGCGCCCCCCACGCCCCCATCGAACCCGGTTGGGGGGTATCGCTATCGATATGGATCGGCCATGCAAATGGGGCGGTTGAAATGGGTTTATGATTTGTCCGACTGATAGGGAGGGGCCTTCGATCTGCGAGCCAGTGCGTTGATATTTTCTTCCGTCGGTATGGGTGTTGCCGGAACCTGATGCTTTGATGTTAGGGTTATTCAAAGCGGGGCGGGCGTAATGAAACGGGTCTTATTAATTGCAGCACTAGCGATTGGTTTGCTGGGTTGTGCTAGTCAACCCATGCCCGAGGCTTACGAAGCGCCAGGCTTCTTTTGGGGGCTATGGCACGGGGTTGTCGCCCCGTTCGCACTTTTTGCTCATATTTTTGATAACAGCATCCGTATCTACGCCTTTCCAAATAGCGGAGGTTGGTATGATTTCGGTTTCATTTTGGGCGTTGGTGCTTGGGGTGGCGCTCGTTCTTTGAATTAAATTGGCGAGAAACCGCCGCTATGTGCAATGGTACATTTCGGTATTATTGAAATCGGCATTTTAGTTTTGCGCAAGTACAGGTGCCGAAAAGACCCTTTTTAATGAATTATGTATCCTTCGGTCACGTATCAAACTGTAATTAGGGAGCCCCAAAATGAAGCGTCATATTATGGCAATTTCAATTATATGT
>CANGCO010000008.1 GCA_947452365.1 Caulobacteraceae bacterium | reverse complement strand
GCGACCGACGATCGCGACTTTAAGCGCCATGAACGCGCGGTCTCCTCAAATAATCTCAAGATCAGCGACAGTGCCGATCCTTAGCGAATGGCGATCAGATCGCCCTTATCGCTGGCAATATATAGCATGTCATTGACGGCAATGGGCGATAGCAAGGCGGGCGTACCCAAGTTTAGCGTCTTTTCCAGAGCGCCGGTGCGCGGATTAAGGCCCACCATCTCGCCCGTGCTGGATACAATCACCAGACGGTTAGAGGCCAGAACCGGGCTAGACCACAGGGCGCGCTGCTTTTTCTTGCGGTCCTTGTTCAGGTCATTGACCCAATAGACCTGGCCGCTTTCGCGCGAGACACAGATTACTTCGCCGGCCTTGGACACCACAAACACCACATCGCCCGCTGCCCAGGGTGTCGAAACGCCTGAGATCGGCAAGGACCAGCGCGCCGTGCCGGTCCGCATATCGGTCGCAGCAAACACGCCCGAATGGCTGACCGCAAACACATCGCCCTTATAAATGACCGGGCGGCCTGGAATATCGCGAATTTCGGACAGGGCATTGGTGCGGCTGGCCCGCGACAGGACCTCCTGCCACAAGTCATTGCCATTGATCGTGCGCAAGGCAATCAGCTCGCCCGAGGCAAAGCCGGCCACCACCGTATCGCCTGACACAGCCGGGCTAGAGGCTTCCAGTATACGCGCAGACTCCACAAGGGCCTGATAGGTCCAGCCCGGCGCGCCGGTTTCCAGATCATAGGTCAAGAGCTCATTGTCGGTCGATACCACATAGACCTTGCCGTTCGAGATGGTTGGCGCGGCATGGATCGGGGATTCAACATTGACCTTCCAGACCGTGGCACCGGTCTTGGCATCCACAGCGGCAATGAACCTATAGCCGGACGAGACGACCAGCTTGCCATTGCTATAGGCAACGCCACCGCCAAAGGCTTCCTTGTCGCGGCGATTGCGCGCGGCAAGATTGCTGTGCCAGACCTGCGCCCCCGTGGTCGCCAAATGCGCGGAAACCCCGGCCTCGCCATCCATGGTAAAGATCATGCCATCGGCGGCGACCGGCGGCGCTGTAATATGCATGTGCCGATTGGACCCGGACCCAAAACCGGTCTTCCAGGCGATGCGGAAATCAGCGCCTGCCGCAACATGCTCGACCGACTGCTCGGGCGTGCCACCCGGCAAGGGCCAATCTGTGCGGGCAACCGGATCGGGCAGATAAAAGTCCACGCCCTTTAGGGCATCGGCCACGGCCAGTTTTTCATCAAAGGCAATGATCGAGATCCTCTGGCCTTCAGAGGCCTTGACCTTGTTATTTGCACCGCCCTTGAAGGGGTTCATCTTGCTGATCGAGGCGCATCCGGCCAGGCCGGTGACAGCGATCAGGGCAAGGACAGTAAGGGTCCGTTTAAAGGTCATTGGGCGGCTCCAGCCTGGGCTTGTGGCGCGGTCAGGCCAGGGATCATGGCCCCGGCGGGCAGGGTTATGGGCTTGGGCAGGGCCAAGGCGGCCTTGGCGACCTGCGGCATGCTCTTGGCGGTTCCGGCATCGATCAGGCTGATCGCGGCATTGGCGCGCTGGCGCATGGCGTCTGGTGCATCGGGCAGCAGGGTCAGGACATTCAGATCACTCTTGGCCTCAGCGACCTTGCCAGCGGCAATCTTGGCCAGGGCCAGGGCCTCAATGGCGGTTGGGCGATAGGGGTGTTTTACTTCCGTCAAGGGCTTGAGCCTTTTTTCGATTTCCGAATAAGGCGCTGTGTCCATCACGGCGAAGGCGGATTTGAGGCGGGCGGCGTCGCCTATGATTAAATTCGGCGCGGCCTTGGCGGCGGCATCAAACAAGGTCACGGCCTCGGCCGTCTTGTCCTGCTCGAGGCGAATCGCGCCCTGCTGCATCAGGGCTAGGGCCTTATAGCCGCCCGAGCCGACATTGATCACGGTCTGGAACTCTGTAAAGGCCGCCGCCTTATCGCCCTTGGTATAGGTCTCAAGCGCTTGGCCATAGGATTCAGCGGCCTTACCGGCCTGCTTGGTCTGATAGTCCAGATACCCATAAACACCCACGGCAATCACCAGGGCTGCAGCTAGGGTGCCAATGATCCAGGGCACAGCGCGGCGCGCCATGACCATATACTGTTCGGACCGAAGTTGTTCTTCGACTTCATCAAATACGTCGGACACGCGTGCAGGCTCCGCTCTTGGCCAGGGACAATGAGGTGGGAACCTATCGCCTGTCGGGCTTGGCCGCAATGCAAGCGGTGCAGGTTAAGCTCAAGGCTTGGAAAAATAAGTCTCTTCCTTGCCCGGAAACCGCCTTGCCCGGACATCTTGCGCATAGGATTCGACGGCGCGGCTGATTTCACCGCGCAGATCGGCATAGCGGCGGACAAATTTCGGGGTCCAGTCAAACAGGCCCAGCATGTCATCCGTAACCAGAATCTGTCCGTCACAGCCGCTGGATGCGCCAATGCCAATCGTCGGCACGCTGACCGCGGCGGTCACATCGCGGGCCAGAGCCTCGGCCACGCCCTCAACCACCAGACAAAAGGCCCCCGCATCGGCTGTGGCCTTGGCCTCAGCAATCACGCGCTCGCGCTCGTCCTCGGTGCGGCCCTTGGCACGAAACCCGCCATCGACCAAGACGGACTGGGGCCTAAGGCCGACATGGCCCATAACCGGAATGCCGCGGCGCACCATATAGGCAATCGTGTCGGGCACGGTTGGGCCGCTCTCGACCTTGACCGCCTGGGCACCGGTTTCCTTCATGATCCGCACGGCATTGTCATAGGCCGCTTGCACCGAGCCTTCATAACTGCCGAACGGCATGTCGATAACAACGAGGGCGCGCTTGGCGGTGCGCATGACGGCCTGACCGTGCAGGATCATCATCTCCAAGGTCACGCCAACCGTATTGGGCAGGCCATGCACCACCATGCCAACCGAATCGCCAACCAGTAAAAGATCGCAATGCGGATCCATTAGGGCCGCCATGGGCGCGGTATAGGCGGTCAGACAGACAATCGGCTCACCACTTTTGCGGGCCGTAATTTCCGGGGCCGAGATCCGGGCAATAGCGGCCTGTGTTTGGGCGGACAAAGGGCCTAGACCTCCTCAAGCAACCGTATCAAGGCAAATCCAATGGCCAAAACCATCAGGCCGCCTGACATCCAGATCGCTTCACCACCAAATGGCCATGAGGGCAAGCCCAGATGGGACGGGGTCCAGCGCGCCAAACTCGCCAAGGCCTGACGCGTTTCAAGGCCAGAAAAGGCCTCTAATCGTCCATACAGGTTCAGGCCCATGGCCTGGCGCACGGCAATCAGACCCCCGATTAGGCCCGAAGCGCCGAGCACCAGATTGCGCACCTGCCAGCCCTTGGCCAAACGCGCCTCAACCCTCAGGGCAAAGGCCTCGCTATCGGCAAGGCTTGGCGGGGTATTGAACAAGCGTTCGAGTCGGTACTTGAAATCGTGATCAGCCATGGGCGTCTTGCTCTGATCGGGCCTCAGCATTTGGGGCCAGTTGATGTTTAAGCCGCTCTAGTCCGCGTTTGACATGCGATTTGACGGTGCCGAGCGGAATATTCAAGGCCTCGGCCGCCTCTGCATGCGACATGCCCGCCCCGAAACACAGGCTAACGCAGGCCCGTTCAGCCGGACTTAAGGCCGCCAGCGCTGAATCGAGATCCATATGTCGCGCCTGCGCGGCACTATCGCCCGGCTGCGCGTTGCCGTCCCAGATCGGTTCAGGGGTCTCAGCCATCAGATCGAGGCGGCGATCTTTTTTCCAGCGACGGATATGCAGGCGCACGGCAATGCGCTTGACCCATCCCGCAAAACTGCCATCGCCGCGAAACTCGGCAATCTGTTCAAACGCGGTCAGGAAGGCGTCTTGGGCAACATCATCAGCAAGATCCGGCTCAGCCCCCATGCGGCGCAAAAGGCCGCGCACGCCTGGGCCGTGCCGCCGAACCAGTTCGCCAAACGCCGTACGGTCCCCCGCAATCGATAAGGACACCAGATCGATATCGTGCAGGCTGGCCAGCGGCCTTGCCTTTTGCATGCTCATGCCCTGCCCCGGCCCGCTCGATCAGCCGCGCTTCAAACCTCAGGCTTGTTGCGGCCAAAATACCAGAGCACTAAAAACCCAAGACCAATAAACCCAGGAATGGTCGCACCCGCCAGTGTGCCATAGAGCGCCTCGGGGCCCTCTGTCATATTCAGTGCAAAGCTCATAGCGACCAAGCCGAGGGCCAGGCCGATCAGAATGACCGCCCAACGCAAATCACGGCCCGCAGAACTGCGAGCATGCCGCCCACTGCGCTCGCGAACATCTCGCTGAAGCATTTCGATCATTTCCGGCGCAACCGGCTGGCCCTTGTCATAGGCGATCCGCAAGGTCTCGTGCAGCAGGGCGCGGTCACGGCTGCGCATAATCACGGGCACAATGATGATTGCGGTCAAAAATGTGAGAAAACCCAAAGGAACCAAAATCTCGGCCATAAAACATCTCCAAATCCATAGCTGCGACGTCAATGCCGCAGGCTTCTGATGATTAGAGACCCAAGCCTGCCCGTTTAGATGCACACGATTGCATGAAATCTTTGTAATCTTTGCCATAGCCTGTAATCCAGCGGCCAAACCTCCTTAGCCCAGAACGGTGGCGTCCATGACCCAGACCTTTGCAGACCAGGCCCTGACCCTAGACCTGATCGGCGACTATGCTGTTCTGACCCTCAACCAATCGGCCAAGCGCAATGCCATGACCAAGGCCATGTGGTCAGCCCTGCCCGCGGCCTGTGCGGCGGTAGAGGCGGCGGAGGCGGCCAAGGTCTTGATCGTGCGCGGCGCAGGCGAGCATTTTGCCGCTGGAGCCGATATATCTGAGTTTGAAGTGGTCTATGGCACGCGCGAGGCAGCGACCGCCTATCGCAATGCCGTGTCGGGCGGCGTCGATGCACTGGCTGGCCTGTCCAAGCCGACGATTGCCATGATCCGCGGGGCTTGCGTGGGCGGTGGCCTGGCGCTGGCGCTGGCCTGTGACCTTAGGCTGGCGGCAAACGATGCGCGGTTTGGCATTACGCCTGCGCGGCTTGGCCTGATGTATGGCCTTAGCGATACAAAGCGGCTGGTCGATGCGGTCGGGGCGTCCGCTGCCAAGAACATCCTCTTTACCGGCGAGATCATGACCGCGGACGAGGCCTTGCGCATCCATCTGGTCAATAGCCTGCATGCGCCAGATGCGCTGGAGACCGCCGTTTTGGCCAAGCTTGCCCAGATCACCTCATCGTCGCAATGGACCGCGCGCAAGGTCAAGCAGGTGGTGGCCATGATCCTGAACGGCCAAGCCACAGAGACTGATCAGACCCGGGCCTGGATACTCGATGCCGTCGAGGGGCCTGATTTTGCTGAGGGCCGCGCCGCCTTTATGGAAAAGCGCAGTCCCAGCTTTCCCTTCCGCTAAGCCTTGCCAGCCCAGGCCCGAAACGGCACTGTCACGCTGAAATCACCGCCGGAGCGCCCCATGACCCTGCACAGCCAAGACTTCCTCGTGTCGCGCGGCGATTTGCGCAGGGCCGAATGGCGAACCCAGCCGGTTCAGGCCCTGAAGGACGGCGACATCCTGGTCAAGATCGACCATTTTGCCTTTACCGCCAATAATATCACCTATGGCGTGTTTGGGCAGGCCATGGGTTATTGGAATTTTTTCCCAGCCCCCGAAGGCCTTGGCCGGATTCCGGTCTGGGGCTTTGGTAATGTGGTCGAGAGCCGTCATCCGGGCGTGGCAGTCGGTGAGCGCCTTTACGGCTATTTTCCCATGTCCAGCTATCTGGTGATCGAGGCCGATCGCGCCTCGCCCGCCAGCTTGATCGACAAGGCCGAGCACCGCGCAGCGCTTGCTGCCGTCTATAATAATTACCAGCGCGTTTCGAACGATGCCGGACACACCACCGAAATCGAACCGGCTCAGGCCATATTGCGGCCCCTGTTCATGACCTCATTCGTGATTGATGATTTCCTAGAGGATAACGGCTTTTTCGGCGCCAAACAGGTGATCTTGTCCAGCGCCTCGAGCAAGACCTCGCTTGGCCTGGCCTTTGCGCTCAAACATGCCGCCCGCAAGGGCATTGAGATTATTGGCCTGACGTCTGACGCCAATAAGGTCTTTGTCGAAAACACCGGCTATTATGACAAGGTGGTGACCTATGACGCCATCGGGACCCTAGCCAAGGACACGGCCGTTTTTGTCGATATGGCCGGCGGTGGCTCGGTTCGGGCGGCGATCCATAACCATTTTGCCGAGGCTCTGGCCTATTCCTGCTCGGTCGGCGGCACGCATTGGGAGGACCGAGAGATTCACGAGGCCCTGCCCGGCCCAAAACCTACCCTGTTCTTTGCTCCAAGCCAGATCAAGAAGCGGCACACAGACTGGGGTCCGGGCGAGCTGGATAAGCGCGTCGCGGGGGTCTGGACCGCGTTCTTGGCCGATGTGGCAGGCTGGCTCAAGGTCTCTGAAGGCGTCGGCCCAGCGGCAGTCGAGGCGATCTATTTTGAGGTCCTTGAGGGCCGCGCCCGGCCCGAACAGGGCCATATGGCCCGCATAGAGGCTTAAAGGCCCTGCCCCCCGCTGAAATCTTGATCGATGCGCGCGGCCATCGCTGCCCTGTCCCGACCTTGCGTCTGCGTCGCGCAGTAGAGACGGCGGCCTCTGGCAGTTACCTTCGCCTCTTGGCCGATGATCCCATGGCCAAGATTGACGTGCCGCACCTGGCCCAGAGCCTGGGCCTGATTGTAATTGAAAGCCTGTCACAGGCTGGCGGCCTAAGCTTTCTGATCGAAAAACCCTAGGCTTTAGGATTGTTTTCTTAGCACGATTTCTGCCTCGGTCGCCAGAGCGCCGCCGTAAAACACCGCATTCACGCTCCAAGACACCCAGATCAGGAATATGACCACAGCCGAGATCGAGCCATAGGTGGCACCAAGATGGGCGATCTGATTGACATAGACGCCGCTGGCCCAGGACGCTGCCAGGGTCAGGGCCGCGGCCGCCACCCCGCCAATCAGGGCCGCTGGCCAGACGACCGGCTCGCTCGACATGACATAGCGATAGATGAGGCTTAGACCGAGGCTGAGGCCAAGACTGGCCCAGACCCATTCACTAAACAGCCAGGATACGCCTGCCAAAAGGCTAATGCCCGAGGCATTGGCCAGGACCCGGACCATCAAAAAGGCCACGGAAACCAGACCCAGCAAGACAAAAGCGGCGATCAGAACGACGAGGGCCAAGAGATTGAACCGCACAAAGCCCTGCGGCTTATCCTCATCATGGATAAAGCTCAGGCCTGCAAGCAAGGCCTTAAACCCGCGATGCGCGGCATAGGCCCCGACCAGACCGGCTAGGCCACTTTGCGCCGAAACCGTGCCGAGCGGCACACGCGACAATCTTAACACCTCGTGACGAAACAGGTCCTGGGCGCCGATCGGCATGAACCGCGCCACCATTTCAGCCTGCGTGGCCGCCTGGTCTGGGGTGGCAAACAATCCATAAATGCCAATCAAAATCGCGACCGCTGGAAATACGGCCAAAAGCGCGAAAAACGAGACGCCGCCGACATAGAGCATGACATCGCGCCCAAACAAACGAAGGCCGGCCCGGCCAATCGTTTGGAACACCAGGATAATGCCCTGAATAAGATTTATCCTCGATACTGAGCCGCGTGAACTTGTCATCATGCGCGGCCTTATAGTCAAATCGGCCATTGCTCGAAAGCAAAGATAGTAAGGGCAAGCGGTTTAGGCGGCACCGGCCTTGTTAGCAGCCTTTTGCGCAGCGGTGCGGGCGGTCCAGGCCGCGATCACGGCCTTAGCATTGGCCGCTTCGGTTTCCATGACCTGATCATGGCTGGCATCGCGGCAGGTGATTTCCAGATTCAGGCCATTGGGGTCATAAAAATAGATCGAATGAACGAAGTGATGGTCGATCGGACCAAAACAGGGCACATCAGCCGCATCAAGCCTGGCCTTAAAGGCCATCATCTGGTCATGACTCTCGACCTCCATGGCAAAATGCAGGTCAAAGCCGGACTTCATCTTGAACTTGCCCTCATGCGCGCCTTCGGGCACGTCAAAAAAGGCGACATAATTGCCGTCGGCCAGCGCGAAGAACAGATGCATATAGGGCTGAGGCCGTCCGGTGCCCGGCTCTTCTTCAAACACCAAGGCCGCCTTTAAGGGCAGTCCCAGCACGTCCTCATAAAAGGCCCGCGTCTCTTCGGCATCGCGGCAGCGAAAGGCTGAATGATGGACGCCCTTGAGCGTCGGCAAGGTTCCAGACATGGGCAGTCTCCCGTTCTGAGCCGAGGATAGGATCATCCTCGGCACCAGGTAAAGCCCTAGCCTAGACCGCGCCCGCCGATTTCAGCGCGTCGATCTCCGAACCACTAAAGCCCCAGTCCAAGAGTGCACTTTCCGTATGACCACCAATCGCAGGCGGCGGGCCCTGAACCTGCCCAGGGGTTGCCGAAAAGCGCGGCGCGGGCGCGGGCTGGACCACACCCTCGACCTCAATAAAGGTCTGACGCGCGACATTGTGCGCATGCTTGGGCGCCTCATCCAGATCCAGCACGGGCGCAAAGCAAACGTCTGTGCCGTCCATCAGATCGCACCAGTCTTTTTGCGTCTTGGTGGCAATCACAGTTGCCAATTTGGCGCTCAGATCAGGCCAGGCCTCACGGCTCATCTGATTGGCAAAGGCAGGATCGGTAATGCCGGTCTTTTCCAGCAAGAGGGCATAGAATTGCGGCTCGATCGAGCCGATCGATATCCATTTGCCATCGCTGCATTGATAGGTGTCATAGAAATGGGCGCCGCCGTCCAGCAGATTGGTGCGGCGGTCATTGCCCCACATGCCTGAGCCCTTCATGCCATAGAACATGGCCATTAGGCTGGCGGCACCATCGCTCATGGCGCAGTCAATCACCTGGCCCTGGCCGGTTGCGCGGGCATGGATGACCCCGGCCAGCAACCCAAAGGCCAGATAAAGCGCACCACCGCCGAAATCGCCGACCAGATTGAGCGGTGGCACAGGCTTGTCCTCTGTACCGATCGCATGCAGCGCGCCGGTAATGGCTATATAGTTCATGTCGTGGCCCGCAGCCTTGGCATAGGGGCCGAATTGACCCCAGCCGGTCATGCGACCAAACACCAGTTTTGGATTGCGCTTCAGCGCCACATCGGGACCAAGACCAAGCCGCTCCATCACGCCGGGACGAAAGCCTTCAAACACGGCATCAGCCCCGTCCATTAGCTTCAAGCAGGCCTCAACCGCCGCAGGCGATTTGAGGTCCAGGGCGATGGACCGGCGGCCGCGGCCGGTCACATCAAATTTTGAGCCTCGGCCTGCGCCCTTGCGGTCAATGCGCACAACATCCGCGCCAAGATCGGACAAGAGCATGCCGCAAAAGGGGCCAGGGCCAATCCCGGCAAATTCAACAATTTTCAGGCCTGATAGGGGTCCAGACGCCATGGGGGTTTCTCCGTTATTATTGTGGATTAAAGGGTTTGGCCGTCATCAATCGTGATGATTGAGCCGGTCATGCCGTGCGCGCCCGGGCCGACCAGGGTCATGAGCACGCCATCAAGGTCGCTGTCCAGCATGAGGCGGCGACGCGGAAAGCTCTTGATCTGGGCCTGGCCGCCATCGGTCTTAAACCAATCGGCATTGATTTCGGTCTCGATAAAGCCTGGGCATATGGCATTGACGGCAATCAGCTTGCGTACCCATTCCTTGGCCAGGCTCTTGGTCAGGCTGATGACAGCGGCCTTGGTCGCGCAATAGACAGGCAGGCCCGGGAGTGAATTCGATCCGGCAATCGAGGCAATATTGACGATCCGGCACAGGCCCTGGGCCGCCAGACCACTATCAATCATGCGCCTCGCCGCCTCACGCGCAGCAAAAAACACGCCGCGGGTATTGACCGCAAAGCCTGCATCATAATCCTCGATCGATATATCGAGCGCCCGACCATCAGCACCAACCCCGGCATTATTGATCAGGATCGAGATCGGGCCAAGAGCCGCCTGGGCCGCATCCATGGCTGGGCCAATCGCATGGGCATCCGAGACATCTAGAGCGAAAGCCTTGGCCACGCCACCCTTGGCGACAATGGCCGCCACGACAGCATCGAGCCGATCCGTGCGCCGGGCCATCAAGGCCACAGAGGCCCCGGCATCGGCCAATATATGTGCAAACCGAACGCCCAGACCGCTAGAAGCGCCGGTAACAACGGCCACCTGACCTTTTAGAGATAGCGTATTCATTCCAGACTGGTCCTTATTTGGCACGGCTAGGTGTTTGCGATAGGCTGGCATCGTGTTCGCATCGCCTGTAATGGGCGTTACAAATAGGTTAGCGTCAACCGGGGCGGTCCGAAACCATGCCCTTGCGTCAGGGCTGAAGGGAATTTCGTGCAGGAACAAGCGCGCGTCTTATTGGTCACCCGGGCCAAACACGCCCGCCGCGACCTGATCGAGGGTCTTGCCCCCCTAGGCTGGCCGCTTGGCCTCGCCGATCGTCCTGGCGCGGCCTTGGCCGCTGTGGCCAATCGCCTGATTGATATTGTGATCCTTGACCTGGTCAATGCGCCGCAAAGCGCCCTGGCTGAGGCGGCAAAACTTGGGCAAAGGCTAAAGGCAGCGATGGCCTCGCGCACCCTAATGGTCATTGCCCTAGCCCGTCCTGACCCGCTGGGGCCCTTGGACGGCCTAGACCTGATCTTGGCCCAGCCCCTCCACCCAACCCAAATGGCCGCACGCCTTGAGGCTCTGGCTCGGCTGGCCATAGCCGAAGACGAGATCGCCTTGCGAACCCAGACCCTTGCCGATCAGGGTCAGGGTCTGGAGATGGGCCAAACCAGCCAGACCCGTGCCCCCTATCGCGTCTTGATGATTGGCGAGCCGGGGCCGTCAATTCTGGCCCTGCATAATGCCTTAACCCGCAGCGGCGCCGAGGTATCGGCGACCTTTAACAGCCGTTCTGGATTTGACAGCCTTGCTGGCCTCAAGCCCGATGCGGTCATACTGCGCGCCGGACAGGACCGGGAAAACACCCTATCCATGGCCATGGCGGCCCGGCGCAATAAGGACGATTTTCATCTGCCGATCTGGCTATTCTTATCCGATAGAGATGATGCTACGCCGTCCGAGGCCTTTAATCGCAGCATTAGCGACCTGATTGCGCCTGGCACGGATGAGGTCTTGATCGCAAACCAGGTGCTGGAATCGGCCCGCCTGTTTCGCCGGATCAAACGGGCCAAGGCCATCTTGATCGATAGTCGCGCATCGGACCTTATGGACGCGGCTACGGGCCTATTTACGGCCCAATTATTTGCCAGCCACCTTTTAAGCCTCAACAAGGCCGCCTTGGCCAGCCATCGTCCGCTTTCGATTTGTGTGCTGCGCATAGCCGAGCGTCCCGATACGGCAAGGGCCCGCTCTGAGGGGAGGCTGGACACGGTCATGCCCCAGCTTGGGTCCATGGTCGCGCAACTGGTGCGGGGCGAAGATATGGCCGCTCGTCTGGCGCCTGACCTATTTGCTCTGGCCATGCCCGCCACAGATGCAGCCTGCGCAAGGCTGGCGGCCGAGCGGGTGGCTGCCGTGGTTGGCTGCACCCAGTTTGGTACGGCTCAAGGTCAATCGCCCTTTACCCTTGAGTTCGATATTGGCGTGGCCGAGGTCACAGCGGGGGAAGGCGCCGCCAAGGCCCTAGAGCGGGCAGCAAGCTTGGCCTTGCGGCGGCGCGCCAGCTAGGTCAAGCTGTCGGCATGCAAACACCCGCCGCCCCCATCGCCCCGCCCATTCCCATGACCATCGACTTTGTTGCCGATGTGGTCTGTCCCTGGTGCTATCTCGGCTGGCGGCGACTGAAAAAGGCGCTGGCTCTGCGGCCCAATATCGAGGCAACCATTGTCTGGCGACCCTTCCAGCTTGATCCGAGCCTTCCCGAACAAGGTGTTGATCGCAAAGCCTATATGGCGGCCAAGTTCAAAGACCCTGCAAGATTAAGCGCCGCCCATGACGCGCTCAAGGCTGGAGCGGCTGAGGATGGCTTGGTCCTGAATCTGACCGAGATTCCCATCTCGCCCAATACCAATGCCGTGCACAGGGTCATTAGCTGGGCAGCCGCTGCGGGCCTGCAAGACGCGATGATTGAGGCGGTTATGGCCGCCTATTTCACCGATCTACGCGATATTGGCGACCCAGACGTCTTGGCCGATATTGCCGACAAGGTTGGCCTAGAGCGGATGATGGTGCTGAAACTCCTATCCGAAGAGGCCGACAAGGCCTTGATCGCGCATGAGCACGGCGTTGCCGTTCAGGCCGGGATTACCGGCGTGCCCTTCACCATTTTTGGCGGCAAGGTCGCCGCCGTTGGCGCAGAATCGCCTGAAAATCTCGCCGCTGCGATCGATCAGGCCCTAGCTGCTTAAGGCCGCTAATCTCGCCAATTCAGTCAAGATCCGCTCGGCTGCGCCAAGGCGCTGATTGGGGGTTTCCCACTCACCCTTGACCACCACCTTATGGTCAGGCCGCACCCGCCAGGCCATGGCATTCTTGTGCGCAAACGTAATCAAGCCCATGGGATTGGCAAAGGTGTCATTGCGGAACGAGACCACAGCCCCCTTGGGACCGACATCGATCTTGGCGACATTGGCCTGACGACAAAGCCCCTTGATCGCCACCACTTTTAGCAACTGACCCGCCTCATCCGGCAAGGGGCCGAACCTGTCGATCAGTTCGGCGGCCATGGCCTCACGGTCCTCGGCCCGCTCAGCCTCGGACAGACGCCGATAAAGGGCAAGGCGCACATTCAGGTCCGGCACATAATATTCCGGGATCAAGACCGAGGCACCGGTATTGATCTGGGGCGACCATCCACGATCCGACGGCATCTCGACCTCGCCGGCCTTCATCTCATTGACGGCGTCTTCGAGCATTTGCTGATAGAGCTCGACCCCGATCTCGCGAATATGACCCGACTGTTGATCGCCGAGCAGATTGCCGCCGCCGCGAATATCAAGGTCATGACTGGCCAACTGGAAGCCCGCGCCCAGATTATCAAGCGATTGCAAAACCTTGAGCCGCCGTTCTGCCGATAGGGTAATGGGCTTATCGGCTGGGGTAGTCATATAGGCATAGGCCCGGGTCTTGGCCCGGCCAACCCGGCCACGCAATTGGTAGAGCTGGGCTAGGCCAAACATGTCGGCGCGATTGATGATCAGGGTGTTGGCCGCAGGAATATCGAGCCCAGACTCCACAATACTGGTGGCCAAGAGCACATCATATTGGCCGTCATAAAACGCGCTCATCACGTCTTCGAGCTGGGTCGGGGCCATCTGGCCATGGCCAACCACGAATTTCACCTCGGGCACCTGTTCGCGCAAGAAGGTCTCAAGCCTAGGCAGGTCAGCAAGGCGCGGCGTGACAAAATAGGCCTGACCACCGCGATATTTTTCGCGCAGCAAGGCTTCGCGCACCGCAATCGGATCAAAGGGCATGACATAGGTACGCACGGCCAGGCGATCGACCGGCGGGGTGGCAATGATCGATAGCTCGCGAATGCCCGACAAGGCCATCTGAAGCGTACGCGGAATGGGTGTCGCCGATAGGGTCAGCATATGCACATCGGCGCGCAGGGCCTTGAGCTTTTCCTTATGCTTGACGCCGAAATGTTGTTCTTCATCGACAATGACCAGGCCCAGATCCTTGAACTTGACCTGCTCAGACAAGACCGCATGGGTGCCGACCAGGATTTCCAACTCACCTGCGGCCACGCCGGCGCGGGTTTCAGCCGCCTCCTTGGCCGGGACCATACGCGAGAGCTGGCGCACCTTGACCGGCCAGCCCTTGAAGCGCTCGGAAAAGCCCTTGAAATGCTGGCGCGCAAGCAAGGTGGTGGGGCAGACAATCGCCACCTGCCGCCCACTCATGGCCACGACAAAGGCCGCTCTTAGCGCCACCTCGGTCTTGCCAAAGCCAACATCGCCGCAGATCAACCGGTCCATGGGTCGGCCAGAGCCAAGATCGCTCAGCACATCGCCAATGGCATGCAGTTGGTCTTCGGTTTCCTCGTACGGGAACCGGGCGCAGAATTCTTCGAACAGGCCTTGTGGCGACAAGATCTGCTCGGATTTTTTCAGCATCCGCGCCGCCGCGATCTTGATCAAGCCATCGGCCATTTCGCGCAGGCGCACCTTGGCCCTGGCCTTGCGGGCCTGCCAGGCTGCGCCGCCGAGCCGGTCCAGCTGCACATCATCGCTCTCAGCGCCGTAGCGGGTCAGAAGATCGATATTTTCAACTGGCAGATACAGCTTGGACTCGCCGCCATATTGCAGCTCAAGACAGTCATGCGGCGCGCCCGCCACATCCAAGGTCTTCAAGCCATCATAGCGGCCAATGCCATGGTCAATATGCACGACCAGATCACCCGGTGTGAGGGACGAGGCCTCAGCCAAGAAGTTCTGGGCGCGGCGGCGCTTGGTCGGGCGCGCCAGCCGGTCGCCGAGAATATCGGTCTCGGAAATAACCGCCAAGGTGTCGGTCTCAAACCCGTGCTCCAGCGGCAGGACCACGCGCTGTGGCCGCTTGGGATCGGCGGCCTTGGCGGCCTGCCAATAGGGCGAATAGATCAGGTCATTGAGGCCATGATCGCCCAGCATGCCGCCCAAACGCTCGGACGAGCCTTCCGACCAAGACGCAAACAAGACCCGCTTACCGGCCGCACCAAGGGTGCGAGCATGGTCGGCGGCGGCCTCGAACAGGTTGGAGGAGTCCTTGGCCCGTTCGGGTGCAAAGCCGCGCCCCTGCCGCGCGCCCATATCGACCTGCCCCTCGCCGTCATGACGAAACGGCGTAAAGCGGCGCGAGGGATGGATGTCAAACAAGCGGTCCCATTCCTCGCCCGTCAGATAGAGCTGGTCCGGGGTCAGGGGCTTATAGCCACTGCGGATCCCAGCCTGATCGGTGCGCGCCTCATAGGCATCGCTAATCATGGCCAGGCGCTCATCGCGCGCTTCGGGGGCCAGATAGTCCAGACCGATCAGGGCGTCGGGACCCAGATAGTCAAACAAGGTCTCCATTCGCTCGTAAAACAGCGGCAGCCAATGCTCCATGCCCGCCCGCCGACCGCTATTGCTGACCGAGGCATAGAGGGCGTCGTCAAGCGGCGCGCCAAAGGCGGCCACATAGCCGGTGCGGAAGCGCGAGATGGAATCCGGTTCAACCAGAACCTCGCTGACCGGCAAAAGCGCGACTGAATTCAGCGGCCGGATCGAGCGCTGGGTTTCTGGATCAAAGGCGCGAATGGTCTCTAACGTATCGCCAAACAGGTCCAGTCGCACCGGCTCTTCGGCATTGGGCGGAAACACATCAATCACGCCGCCGCGAATGGCAAATTCACCCTTGGCTGAGACGGTCGAGGCCCGGACATAGCCATTGACGGCAAAATACCGCTCTAGGTCCGTAATGTTTACCTCTTGGCCAATGGCGGCCATATAGCTGGCCCGCGCGATCACAGAGCGTGAGGGCACACGCTGGACCAGGGCCGGGATCTGGGTAATCAAGAGGCGCGGTGCCTTGCCCGACGGGGCCTGTGCCAACTGGCTCAAGGCCGCCATACGTTGGGCCGCTACCGCCGCTGACGGACCGATCCGGTCATAGGGCAGACAGTCCCAAGAGGGAAATCGGATGACCTCAATCTCGGGCGCGAAAAAGGTCAGGGCCTCGGCAAAGGCCGTTGCGCGGGCACCATCCCGGGCGACAAAGGCGCAAGTGCCCCCCTTGGCCCGCACCAGATCAGCCATGATCAG
Source organism: Caulobacteraceae bacterium (assembly GCA_947452365.1). Lineage (GTDB taxonomy): Bacteria > Pseudomonadota > Alphaproteobacteria > Caulobacterales > Caulobacteraceae > CAISGS01. Next base: position 46,447 of record CANGCO010000008.1, on the reverse strand, counting down.
GGCATCAAACCCTTCGGGCGCGCCCGTCAGATCCAGGCGGCCAGGGTGCTGGGCCAGGCGTTTAGCGTCAGAAGGCGTTACCACGTTTCGTCTTTACCCTTAGTCACCCGCCAACCTATCCTAGCGGGGCCGTCTGATAGGGCCAATGCCCGGGTCTGGGCAAGGGCTCGTCCAAATTGAACGCGGATCAAGCCCGATCAGGCCCCCTGCCCGACCCCACGTATCGCATGAGCTTTAAACCGAAAATCTTTGATCATGTTTAGTATTTCGCCGTCAAATTCAGATGGCGTTTCAATGCGGCCAACAATCCAGCCATACAGGTCCTGATCCGGGGCCTCGATCAGGGCTTCAAAGGCATCCAGTTGGTCTGTGCTGAACCCATCCAGAAACTGGTCGGCAAACGGGCCGATAATCAGGTCCGCTTCGCGAAATCCGCGATGCCAGGCGCGGAACTTGACGCGTCTTAGCCGCGCCTGATGGTTAGAATCGCTCATGACCGGGCCCTTATGCTCAGAAATCGAGAAAAGGCATATAGAACGGCGCCGCGTCTGCGACCAGTCGCGCTATGATGTGATTATGCGTCCGGAGATTCTCTTCCCCCTGTTTGCGCCTGCGGCCTCGCTCAAGGGCATAGGCCCCAAGATTGCGCCCCTGGTCGAGCGCGCCGCTGGACCCCTGGTGCGCGACCTAGCCTTTTTGTGTCCGCAAGGCGTGATTGAGCGTAAGCGCATCACAGTCCAGGCCGCTCAGGACGGGCTGGTCCAGACCCTGGTCGTGCGCATTGATGCCCATCTGCCGCCCAGCCGCCGCGGCGCACCTTGGCGCATCCGCACACTGGATGAGACGGGATTTCTGTTCCTGACCTGGTTCAAGGGCGGCGGACCGCACCTAGAGACCCAGCACCCGCCCGGTGCTGCCCGCGCCGTCAGTGGCAAGCTGGAGCGGTTCGGGATTGAGGCCCAGATCGCCCATCCGGACTATCTGCTCGATGCTGGAAGGCTGGATGACATTCCCCTGATTGAGGCGGTCTATGGCACCACAGCGGGCCTGCCCTCGCGCACCCTGCGAAGATTGGCGCTCGAGGCCCTAATCAAGACGCCCGATCTGGCCGAATGGCAGGACCCCGCCTGGCTGGCGCGAAAGGGCTGGCTCGGTTGGCGCGCGGCGCTGGAGCGGCTGCATGATCCCAAAACGGTGGCGGATATGGATATTGCTGCGCCCCAGCGGCAGCGCCTTGCCTATGACGAGCTGCTCGCCCACCAACTCGCCATGGCCCAGCGCAAGGCGGCAAGACGGCGCGAGGCGGCACCGATCATCCCCGCCTCACCTGTGTCTGATGCCCTGCAGGCGGCCCTGCCCTTTCGCCTGACCGGCGCCCAGAACCGCAGCCTGTCGGAAATTCGCGGCGACCTGCTGGTGGGCGAGCGCATGAGCCGGCTGGTTCAAGGCGATGTCGGCTCCGGCAAGACGGTGGTGGCCATGCTGGCCATGGCCGATGTCGCCGCAAGTGGTGGTCAATCAGCGCTCATGGCCCCAACAGAAATCTTGGCGCGGCAGCATTTTGAAACCTTGTCCGCCCCCCTCGCCGCTCAAGGGCTTTCGGTCATGCTTCTAACGGGGCGCGATAAGGGCGCAGGCCGGGCTGAAAAGCTGCGCGCCCTGGCCAGCGGCGCGGTCGATATCCTGGTTGGCACCCATGCCCTGTTTCAGGACGATGTCGTCTATGCCCGGCTTGATCTTGCCGTGATTGACGAACAGCACCGGTTTGGCGTGGCCGAGCGGCGGCGCCTGCAGGACAAGGGGGCCAGTGTCCACCTCTTGGCCATGTCCGCCACCCCAATACCGCGCACGCTGGAACTGACGCAATATGGCGAGTTGGATGTCTCGCGGATTGACGAAAAGCCGCCAGGCCGCACCCCGGTCGCCACACGGGCTGTTCCCCTGCCGCGCATTGGCGAGATTGTGCAAAGGCTCAAGACCGTGGTCGCTAGCGGCGCGCAGGCCTTTTGGATCTGCCCTCTGGTCGCCGAATCCGAACTAATGGACCTCGCCGCCGCCGAAGCCCGGGCCGCGGACCTGCGCCAACATATGGGGCCTCGCGTGGGCCTGGTGCATGGCCAAATGCCGCCTGCGGAAAAAGACGCTGTGATGCAGGCCTTTACCGAAGGCAAGGTCAGTGTGCTGGTCGCCACCACTGTGGTCGAGGTCGGGGTCAATGTGCCCAATGCCTCCATCATGGTGATTGAACAGGCCGAGCGCTTTGGCCTAGCCCAGTTGCACCAGCTGCGTGGCCGGGTTGGCCGGGGGGTGCGGGAAAGCTCGTGCGTCCTGCTCTATGATCCCCCCTTAAGCAAGACCGGCGAGGCCAGGCTCGATATCTTGCGCAAATCCGATGACGGGTTTGAGATTGCCGAGCGGGACCTCGCCTTGCGCGGCGGCGGCGATCCCTTGGGTCTCAAACAAAGCGGCTTTCCGGCCTATCGCTTTGCCGATCCGATTGCGCACAAGGACCTAATCTCGGCCGCCGCCGATGATGCCCGGCTAATCTTGGCCCGCGACCCGGGCCTGAACAGTCCAAGGGGCCAGGCTGTGCGGGTTCTATGCGAAATCTTTGATTGGCAGGCCGCACTTGGACTGACTGACGCTGGGTGAGCCTTGGCGGCGGGCCTTCAAGGCGTCACAGTGCAACAAAACAAGACAATACGGGAGACGCCCAATGGATGCTGCCGAGCTGATGACCGCTCTTGGCCGCGTGGCTGGCAAGATTGCTACAGGGGCCACGGGCCTTGAGGATCTGCGCCGCCTATCGGGCGGGGCCAGCCAAGAGACCTGGGGGCTAAGGCTCGCCAGCCCCACTGGGCCAATTGACCTGATCTTGCGGCGCAGGCCCGATGGCGTAACCGGCTCTGGCAATGCCGTGCCCTTGGCAACCGAGGCCGCCCTGATCCGCGCCGCCGCGGCGACCGGCGCGCCCGTGCCGTCTGTGCCCTATGTTTTCGAAGAAGCGGACGGGGTTGGCGAGGCCTATGTCATGGGCAAGGTCGAGGGCGAGACCCTGGGCAGCCGTATTGTCCGCAATGAGGCCTTTGCCACCATCCGGCCCGGCCTTGCGGCACAGTGCGGCAAGGTCCTGGCCCAGATTCACGCCATCCCGACTGAGGGCCTGCCCGACCTGGCCGTATCGGATGCCCTAACTGAGCTTGAGAAATACGAGGCGGTCTATCGCGGCTGCGGGGCTGAGCGTCCCATCATCGAGGCGGCCTTAGTCTATCTGAAATCCAAGGCCCCTGCCCTTACCCAGCGCGTCCTAGTTCATGGCGATTTTCGCAATGGCAATCTGATGATCCATCCAGAAGACGGCCTGCGCGCCGTTCTGGATTGGGAATTGGCGCATCTGGGCGATCCTGCCGAGGATCTGGGCTGGATCTGCGTCAATTCTTGGCGATTTGGCAATCATGCCAAGCCGGTCGGCGGCTTTGGCGATTATAGCCAATTGTTGGACGCCTATGCCGCGGCCGGTGGCGACGAAATCAGCCTGGACCGGGTCCAATATTGGCAGATGCTGGGCTCGATGAAGTGGGGGATTATGTGCATGACCATGTACCAGTCCTTTGCCACCGGCGCCGATGCCTCGGTCGAGCGGGCCATGATTGGCCGCCGCACCAGCGAGACTGAGATTGATCTGATTACGCTTTTGGAGGCCGCCGCATGATCTTGCAGCCCACATCCCTTGAACTGGTCGATGCCGTGATCGGCTTTATCGAGACCCGCGCCGCGCCGCAGCTTCAGGACCGCGATGTGTTCCTGGCCCGCGTCGCCGTCAATGCCCTGCACACCATCCGGCGCGAAATCCAACAGGGTGAGGCAGCGGAACAGGCCGCCACGCTGCGCCTGCGCGCCTTGCTGAACCAGGATGGAGATTTTACCGCGCTCAATACTGCGCTTTGCGGCGCGATCCGCGAGGGTCAGATCGCTATTTCCGACCCGGCGCTCTTGGCCCATCTGCGCGCCAGCATTATCGACCAGGTCCAGATCGACCAGCCCAATTATTCGGGCCTGAAAGCGGCCCTGGCCGGGGCCTAGTTTCCGACCTTGTGCGCGGGTGTGCGGCCTTGGTCGCCACGGCGCTCGATTGGCGGGGCGGGCTTGGGAAAGTCTTGCAGGTTCAGCAAGGACGCGACCCGGGCCTGGGCATCGGCCTCGAGATCGGCATAAAACAGGCTAAAGGCCGGTTGCTTAAGCTGGTCGGTCCAGCCGCCGCTGGGCACCAGGGACGGCGATTTGGGCCGCGTGACCTTTAACAGACCGCCGACACACTGGGCCCCGACCTGACGGATCAGGAAGGCTGGCCTTGCCCCCCATTCCAGGCCGGTGACATTGGCCGCGCCAAGATTAGATTTCACCCCGGCAGGGTCATCGCTTCGCGCGCCGAGCAAGGGATTGACGCAGAGGGGTTGGCGCGGCGCGAGGTCTTCGAGTTGATCGCCCTTCCAGACCGAGGCACGATTGGCCCGATCTTGGCCCGGCTCTGGATTGGAGTCGAGCACACTGGTCCAAGCCACCACACAGCGGGCCTGGTCACGATGGCTACAGGCGGGCACCATCGCTGTTGAACCATAATCATCCGCCGCCACAACAGTATCAATCATATAGACACCGGCCGTCTGGCGAACCCGGCGAGGCTGGCTGGCAATCTCGTCCCGCAACAGGCGCGCCACCAAGGTTCCGCCCTGCTCGACCCCGACAAGGATAAAGGGCCGACCAAAATTGTAATGGTCTAGATAGTATCGAAACGCAGCCCGCACATCGCCATAGGCAAAGCGTCTGGCCTCGCGCGCATCGTCGCGATTGGTTAATTGGGAATAGAGGCTGGCCTGGCGATAGCGCGGCGCAAACATCCTTCCCACCCGATAAAACGGCCCGGCATAATTGGGCAGCATGACCCGGGTCAAAAGCCGGTCCGCCCTTGGCTCGTCGATCGGCGCATTCCAGTGATTACCGCCGTCAAATGTGGTCGGGTGAACAAAGAACACGTCGGCGGGCAGGTCCCGGTCGGTCCAGCGGTCTGGCCGGTCGGGGATCAGAGCCCAACTTGCCGACCTAGTATAGTCAGGCGCTGGCGGCGGCGAATAGGTCTGAAACGGCTGCTTGGGGTCAAGCGAGGCCTGGATGATGTCATTGCGCCAATAGAATACGGCCGTCAGCACAAGGCTGACAAAAACCAGAGCCCCCAAGGCGATCCACCGCTTAAAGCCCATCTTGCCGCGCGTCATGACCTTCACGTCACCCCCAAAGGCGGGGGCCGTAATCAGGCCCCTTCGAGCCCGACTATGGCGACCGAACAGACATTGGTCGAGGGCGAACCGCCCAGATTATGGGTCATGCCCAGGCTGGGATTGGCCAATTGCCGCGATCCGGCCCGGCCTTGCAGCTGAAGATACATTTCATAGAGCATGCGCAGGCCTGAGGCCCCAATGGGGTGGCCAAAGCATTTCAGGCCGCCATCAATCTGGCAGGGCACGCCGCCATCGGCGTCATAAAAGCCGTCCATAACATCGCGCCAGCCTTGGCCCTCTTCGCTGATGAACAGGTCTTCCATGGTCACCAGCTCGGTGATGGAGAAACAGTCATGCACCTCGATCATCGAGATCTGGTCGCGTGGCCGCTCAATCCCCGCCTCGCGATAGGCCTTTTTGGCCGCAATGCGGGCGGTGTGGAAATAACTGCCGTCCCAGCCATTATATTGGCTCTCAGAGCCGTTAGAGACCGATAGCTGCAAGGCCTTGACCATAACCAGGTCCGTCTTGCCGAGCGAGCGTGCAATCTCTGGCGTGGTCACAATCGCGCAAGCCGCACCATCGGAAACGCCGCAGCAGTCAAATAGGCCAAGCGGCTCGGCAATCATCGGCGCATTCATGACCTGTTCCTCGGTCACAGCCTTTTGCAAATGCGCCTTGGCATTCTTGGCGCCATTCGCGTGGCTCTTGACCGAGACATGCGCAATGGCACGCTTCAGGTCGATCGCAGAAACACCATGCTTGGCGCGGTAGGCCGAGGCCAGTTGGGCAAAATTGCCGGGGGCTGAGCCATTGGGCATGGTCTGGGGCGCCAACGTGCCCGGCGCGCCGGTCGGCAGGCCGCCATAGCCGGTGTCTTTCAGCTTTTCCATGCCAACGGCAATGGCAATATCGGCGGCTCCCGCTGCCACCGCATAGACCGCGCCGCGAAAGGCTTCCGAGCCTGAGGCACAGAAGTTTTCCACCCGGGTCACAGCAATATTGGGCAGGCGCAAGGCGATCGACATGGGCGTGCCGCCCTTGCCCGCCCCGATCTCGTCAATATGGGTCGAGAACCAGGCCGCATCGAGTTGCGAGGGCTGGATACCGGCATCGGCCATGGCCTCAATATAGGCCTCAACCATCAGGTCATCGGGGCCAGCATCCCACCGCTCCCCGAACTTGGAGCAGCCCATACCAATAACAGCAACCTTGTCGCGAATGCCTGCGGCCATGTCCCAAACTCCCAATGGATTGTGTTAGGCGCTCTATGTGGCGCTCTGATTAGGATTGGAGTATATACCCAAGAATGAGCTTGTATATACGCAGTGAAGAGGCTGATCGCCTCGCTAGAGAAGTCGCCCAACGGACAGGCGAAACCCTGACCGAAGCCGTGACGACGGCGCTGCGGCAAAGGCTCGAAACCCTTCCCGATACAGGGTCTGACGGTGATTTTGACGCGCTTTGGCAATACACACGCGGCTTGCAACAGACCTTGGCGGCCCTGCCCCTGCGCGATGCTCGAACGCATGACCAGATGCTTTATGACGAGAATGGCCTGCCAAAATGATCGTGGTCGATAGCTCGGCCCTGATCGCGATCCTGCGCGGTGAGCCGGAGGCCTATGCGTTTCTGCGCCACATCCATCAGGACGGCCCGGCCTTGATCTCAGCGGCCACAAGGCTGGAATGCTGGATCGTCTGCCGCCGCAGCCGCGACGACGAGACCGAGGCCAAGGCGCTTGAAGCCCTGATCGATCGTGCGGGCCTCGTTACCGTTCCATTTGACGAGGCCTTGCTGGTCGCCGCCATAGACGGTTTTGCCCGCTTTGGCCGTGGCCAGGGCCGGGCCAATCTAAACTATGGCGACTGTTTCAGTTATGCGCTGGCCAAGTCGCGCGGCCTGCCCTTATTGTTCAAGGGCCAGGACTTCCATGCGACTGATATTGTAGCCGTCGCCTGAAACCATCAGCGCTTGGGCACAGCCTTCCAGAAATAGCGCCTAAAGCCGCGCTTTTCGTCGACCTCTTTGAGGCGGAACACCATCTTGACGCCCATGCCGGTCTCAACCTCGCCGGGCTCGACATCGGTTATGTCCATAAAGATGCGCCCGCCGCCCTCAAATACCATCATGCCGTAATGATTGGGCGGGGCCATGGCGAAGGTCAGATAGTCGGCCGACCAGGACAATATGCTGGCCGAGCGTTCGGCAAATTTATAGGGCTCTTGGGTATCAATCGCTGGATTGTTCGGGGCAACCGAGATGCGGGTACGCGGATATTGCACCACGCCAGTTTCGGTACAGCGCCCGCCAACCAGACCCAAGATCTGGTCTGAATTGCGATAGAGCGTGGTCAGGGCGGTCTTATTGTCCTTTTCCGCCCGCATGCCCTTTTCCCAATCGACCAGGTCTTGGAAGAACAGGAATTTCAGATAATTAGTCTCTTCCTTGCGGTCAGCCAGATTACCTGCAACGCCGCGCGCCGGGCGATGGGTCGCAACCAGGCCCGTGGCGCGAAACACCAGGGCCTCGCAGCCCTGACCAAATTGCGCCGCAACAATGATATCGCCCGCCTTGGCGTTTTCGAGCGCCTGGGCCAGCATGATCAGGCCATGGGCTGCGCCCGCCTCACCCAAGGTCGCGGCCAGATTGTCTTGCACAGCTTCAGCCGGAATACCGCAGGCCTTGGCCACCTGGCCGGCTAGGCCTGAAAACGTGCAGGGAAAGCAAAACTGCGTCACAGCCTCGGCGCCGATACCCGCCGCGGCTAGGGCTTGTTTGATCGCGGGCGGGGCCAGCTTGGCTATGCCCTCATCGCGGATCCAGCGCTCTTCCCATTGATAGTCAAATTCGGCATCGGCGCCGCGGAAATGATCGACAAAGTCGGCTGTGACCACCCCATGACCGATGAAATCGGCGACCGTGTCCTGGGTCGACACCACAAAAGCGGCCGCCCCATCGCCCCAGTCCAGTTCCTGCGCCGATGCTGCCCTTGCCCGGCGGTGCTCGCCGCCCGCAACCAGAGCCGCCTTTGAAGAACCCGATTTCACCGCCGCCAGCGCCTGGCTAAGCGCGGTTAGGCCTGCACGCTGCGAGCCGGTAATATCGACGCCCTGGCTGGTCCGCTCGAGCGTCAAGGCCGCCGAAACAATCCCAGCATTCAAGCGGTCGGCAAACGGGGCTGTGGTCGAGGCAAAATAGAGGGCGTCAATATGGCTGCGATCATCGCCGGCGCCTAGGGCATCGCGGCTGGCCTCAACCGCCATGGTCAAGGCATCCTCGTCCCAATTGGCCATGGCCCGCTCGCCCTTGCCCTTGCCGACCAGATTGGGCGCGATCCAGGCATTGGCGGCGGTGACCGCCTTGCGGCTAAGGCGCAGGCGCGGCGCATAGGCGCCCCAGGCAGAAATCCCAACCATTTCATCTTCCCTAAAAGGCTTCTTGTTGGGCAAACCTTAGCAGTCCAATGCCCAGGGGCAAGGGTGGATAAGCCTATTGGCGTGTGCCTTCGCCCGCATCAAAGGCCATAATCGCCGCGCGTACGGCGTCCCAATGCTCAAGGCCTTGAACATCGCCGATAGCCGCGAGTTCTGCGGCCCGCATCACGGCAATCACCTCGGCATCATCGCCATATTGCGCAATCAGGCTCATGGCCGCTGATTGGGCAGCGGGATTGTTATTGGCGCTCACAGATAAGGATCCGGCTGGGACAGGAAGTTGGTGACATAATCGGCGACCCCGTCCTCGAGGGCGGTAAAGGGCCGTGTATAGCCCGCTAGCCTTAGCCGCTGCATATTGGCCTGGGTAAAATATTGGTACTTGTCGCGGATCAGTTCGGGCGTATCGATAAAGCTGACATTTGGCGTCTGGCCAGCGGCCTTGAAGGCGGCATGGGCCAGATCCAGAAAGGCTCTTGCTTGCCCAGTGCCCAGATTGAACACGCCACTAACCTCGGCATGGTCCAAAAGCCAGACCACAACATCGGCCACATCGCGCACATAGACAAAATCGCGCAACTGGCCGCCATCGGCATAGTTTGGGTTGTGCGAGCGAAATAGCTGAACGCCCAAGCCCTTGGCAATATTGGGATAAATATGCGCAACGACCGAGCGCATGCTGCCCTTGTGATACTCATTAGGGCCATAAACATTAAAGAATTTCAAGCCGACCCATTGCGGCGGGGTGCGGCCCTGCTCTGCCTCACGCGCGGCAAAAATATCGAACAAGGCCTTGGACCAGCCATAGGCGTTTAGGGGCCGAAGCGCCTTTAGGGCCTCAAGGCGATTATCATCATCAAAGCCTGCCTCCCCATCGCCATAGGTCGCTGCCGAAGACGCATAGATCAGACGGCGCTGATTCTGGGTGCACCAGCGAAACAGGTCCCGCGACAGGCAAAAATTATTCTGAATAATCTTGTCGGCATCCGGCTCGGAGGTCGAAGATATGGCACCGAGATGAATAATCGCTTCGAGGTCACTATGGTTGCGCGTTAGCCAGTCCCAGATCTGGTCAGGGTCAATAAAATCATAGATGGGCGACTTGGCCAGATTGCGCCACTTGCCGCTTTCGGCCCCGCGCAACCGGTCGCAGACCACGACTTCGAGCGACGGATCCTTAAGCAGGCCTGCGACAATATTGGAGCCGATAAACCCGGCACCGCCGGTCACCAAGATCAGTCTTCGTGTCACAATGCGTCCTTTTTGAACCGCGCAATCGCGGCCGTAGTGGAATAGCCGTCCACCAGGGCCGCAAGACGCACCTGTCCACCATAGGCCTTGACCAGATCACCCCCGACCACAGTGGCCTCGGTATAGTCGGCCCCCTTGATCAGGACGTCTGGGCGCGCGGCCGCAATGAGATTTAGTGGGGTGTCCTCATCAAAAGGCACAACAAGGTCCACATGCGCCAAACCAGCCAAAACTAGGGCGCGCGATTCCAGATCATTGATCGGCCGCTCTGGCCCCTTGAGCACTCGGATCGAGCGGTCAGTATTCAAGCCGACAATCAGCCGATCGCACCAGCCCCGCGACTGGGCCAGATAGGCAACATGGCCGCGATGCAAAATATCAAAACAGCCATTGGTAAAGCCAACCTTTAAACCCGCGGCGCGCCAGCCACTGACAATCTGCTGCATGGATTCTGGCGTGACAATCTTGGCCTCGGTCGGGGCCATATGGGCGGCCAGTTCTGCGCCGATCAGATCAGCGGGGCTAGCCGTCGCCGTCCCCGCCTTTTCGACCACAACGCCTGAGGCCAGTATGGCCAATTCGATCGCGCTGGCGAGATCGGCTTTTGCCGCCAAGGCAAGGCCAAGGGCGGCAAGCCCGGTATCGCCTGCGCCGGACACATCGAAAACCTCCCTAGGCTTGGCGTGGAAATGCACCACAGCCTGTCCGCGCACGGCCAGGGACATGCCTTGGGCGGCGCGGGTAACCAGTATGGCCTTGGCCTCGCAGGAGGCTAGGGCCGCGAGCAGGGCCGCCTCGGTCTGGGCATCGGTATAGACCGGCAGATCGACAGCGAGAGCTAATTCCCCGGCATTGGGCTTGATCAGGTCTACGGGGCCGTACTTTGAAAAGCTTCGGCCCTTGGGGTCAACAATTAGGGGCACACCGGCCTTGGTCGCGGCGGCTTGAGCGGCCTTGATCACGGCGGCAGTGACCGTGCCCTTGGCATAGTCTGACAAGACCACCGCGCCGCAATCGGCAATAGCCGCCTCAAGCGCCGCGATCAGGCCCGCCTCGGCTTCTGGCGAAATCGCACTAGCGGTTTCAGAATCGACGCGCAGTAATTGCTGGCCGCTGGCAACAAACCGCACCTTGACCGTGGTTTGGCGTCCGGCCTGGGGCACCAGATGGCCGATCAGGCCGGGCTCTGCCTCAACCAGGGCCGCAAGCTCTTGGCCGACCGCATCATCGCCCATGGGCGCACACAAGACTGCTTGCCCGCCCAAGGCCGCAACATTGCGCGCCACATTGCCAACAGCGCCGAGCATGACCGTCTCAGCCGTCTTGGCCAAAACCGGAATCGGGGCCTCAGGCGAGATCCTGGCCACGTCACCATAGACATAGCGATCAATCATCAGATCGCCGATACAGACGATTTTACGGCCGGAAATGGCCGTAAGCTGGGCCTGAAGGGTCGATAAATCCATGCTCTGACCTTACCAGCCCTTGGTCAGCTGATCATAGCGCAAAAGGTCCGCCATCAGGGCTTCAAACTGATGCATGGGCACCATGTTTGGACCATCCGATGGCGCATTGTCCGGGTCGGGATGGGTTTCGACAAACACACACGCCACGCCGATCGCGACCGCAGCCCGCGCCAGCACCGGCACAAATTGGCGCTGACCGCCCGAGGTCGCGCCCTGACCGCCCGGCTGCTGCACCGAATGGGTCGCATCAAACACCACCGGACAACCAATCTCGGCCATAATCGGCAAGGCGCGCATGTCAGACACCAGGGTATTATAGCCAAACGAGGCCCCGCGCTCGCAGGCCATGACATTAGGATTGCCCGCCGCCAGCAGCTTGCCGATCACATTCTTCATGTCCCAAGGCGCTAAGAACTGACCCTTTTTAACATTGACCGCCTTGCCGGTCACAGCGGCGGCAATCAGCAAATCGGTCTGGCGACAGAGAAATGCTGGAATTTGCAGCACATCTACGGCTTGGGCGGCTATGGCGCACTGCGCGGCTTCATGCACATCCGTCAGGACGGGCAGGCCGGTGACGTCGCGGATTTCGGCAAATATGTCCAAGGCCTGCTCCAGACCAATTCCGCGCTGAGTGCTGATCGAGGTGCGATTGGCCTTATCGAACGAGGTCTTATAGATCAGGCCCATGCCCAAGCGGTCAGCCATTTCTTTCAAGGCATGAGCGGTTTCCAGCGCATGTTGGCGGCTTTCCAGCTGGCAAGGGCCGGCAATAACGGTCAGTTTTTGCTGATTGCCAATTTTCACCTCACCGCCATTTGGCGTTTTTACAATGACGGTAGCATTGGGCGCGGCCACCGGCTTTAAGGCGTCTATCTGGGTCAATTGGCGATTCCCTTAATCCAAGCCACGAGTCTGAGCGTATATCTGACGTGCGACCTATACATAAACAAGGACGAACCGACCAGTTCATGACGGCCAATCTAACGACAAAGCCCATCTTGGTCTGGTTTCGCCAGGATTTAAGATTGCGTGACCATCCGGCCCTGACCCATGCGGTTCAGAGCGGCCGACCTGTGATTGCGTTCTATGTGTTCGATACTGATCCGCAACAAAGACCCATGGGGGCTGCCAGCCAGTGGTGGCTGAACCGGTCCTTGGGATCGCTGTCAAACGATCTGGCGGCCTTGGGCGCGTCGCTTGTCCTACGCAAGGGTCAGGCGGGCGAGGTGGTCAAGGCGCTTGTTCAGGAAACGGGCGCCGAGGCGGTGGTCTGGAACCGGCTTTATGAGCCCGGCGCCACGGCCCGCGACACCCAGCTCAAGGCGGCTCTGAAAGACCTTGGGCTTGAGGTGACTTCGTTTAATGGCGCCTTGCTCAATGAGCCCTGGACCGTGGCCACGGGGTCTGGCGGGCCATACAAGGTCTTTACCCCCTATTGGCGCGCCGCCCGGGCCAAGGTCACCGCGACCAGCGCCCTGCCCGCCCCGGCGCAAATCCTGTCGCCGGACAATTGGCCAGCCTCGGACCGTCTGAACGATTGGGGCCTGCACCCCACCAAGCCTGACTGGTCAAAGGGGTTTGACGATTGGCAACCGGGCGAGGCTGGCGCGCAGGCAAGGCTGGATGATTTTCTGGCCGGGCCCGCCAATGCCTATGCCGAGGGCCGCGACCAACCGGGCAAGCTGGGCACATCGCGCCTGTCGCCGCATCTACATTTTGGCGAGCTCAGCCCGCGTCAGGTCTGGCTGGCAGCGCAAATGGCCAGCCATCAGGGTGATCTCGACGACAGCGCCCGCGACAAGTTCCTAGCCGAGATTGGCTGGCGCGAATTTAATCATCACCTGTTGTTTCATTTCCCCCACATTGCCACGCAAAACTTCAAGCCCGGCTTTGATGGGTTTGGCTGGTTGACGGACGAGACGGGCCTCAAGGCCTGGCAGGCCGGCCTGACCGGCTATCCCATGGTCGATGCGGGCATGCGCGAGCTCTGGGCTACAGGTTGGATGCATAACCGGGTCCGGATGATTGTCGCCTCCTTCCTGATCAAACATTTGCTGATCCATTGGCGCGAGGGCGAGGCTTGGTTTTGGGATACGCTGCTCGACGCGGACCTGGCTAATAATGCGGCCGGTTGGCAATGGACGGCAGGTACCGGCGCCGATGCCTCACCCTATTTCCGCATCTTTAATCCCTTTAGCCAGGGCGAAAAATTTGATCCAAAAGGGGCCTATATCCGCCGCTGGATCCCGGAATTGGCGGGCCTGCCTGACAAGCTGATCCACCGCCCGTGGGAGGCCTCAAGCCTCGAATTAAGGGCGGCGGGCATAAACCTCGGCGCCACCTATCCAAAACCGATTATCGACCATAGTCTGGCGCGCAATCGGGCGCTGGAAGCCTATGGCCGCTTAAAAACACTGCACACGGACGAGGTTCCATGAAGATCGCGATTATCGGCTCTGGCGTCTCCGGCCTTGGGGCCGCCTATGCCCTGCAAGCCGAACACGATGTTGTCATTTATGAAAAATCAGAGCGGATTGGTGGCCATTCCAATACGGTGACGATTGATTATGACGGCCAGTCCATTGATGTGGATACCGGGTTTATAGTCTATAACCTGAAGAATTATCCCAATCTCATTGGCTTGCTAGACGCTCTCGGTGTGGAAAGCATGGCCACGGATATGAGCTTTGCGTTTTCCGGTTCCGGCACCGAATGGTCGTCAAATTTTCCGCATGGCGTATTTGCGCAAAAGCGCAACCTGGTGCGCCCGACCTTTTTGCGGCTCTTGCTCGACATGCAAAGATTCAACAAGGCGGCAGCGCAGGACCTTCAGTCCGGCCGGGTCGGCGACCTGACCCTTGGCGGCTATCTAAGCCTTGGCGCCTATAGCAAGGGTTTTATCGATCATTATATCCTACCCATGGGCGCGGCGATCTGGTCGAGCACAGAGGGTCAGATCATGGCCTTTCCGGCCGAGAGCTTTTTGCGGTTTTTTGCCAATCACGACCTATTACAAATGGTCCAGCCAAGCTGGCACACCATTAAGGGCGGCAGTCGGTCTTATGTCGATAAGTTGCGCGACCTGCTTGGCGACAAGATCCGCGTCGGTGCTGGCAATGTGACGGTTCAGCGCCTTGGCAATCAGGTCGCGGTCACAGATGGCCGCAGCCACACAGAGCGGTTTGATCAGGTGATCATGGCCTGTCACTCGGATGAGAGTCTTGCGGCCCTCACCGATGCCGATGCCGAAGAGCGGGCCTTTTTGGGCGCAGTCCGCTTTGCGCCTAATACCGCCTATCTGCACCGCGACCCCAGCCTGATGCCCAAGCGCAAGGCGGCCTGGGGCAGTTGGAATGTGCTGCATACGGCAGGGGCTAGCACGGACGGCGTGGTTAGCTATTGGATGAACACGCTTCAGGCCATTGATCCAAAGCGGCCCTTGTTTGTGACGCTGAATCCGCCCAAGGCCCCTGACCCGGCCCTGACCTTTGGCGTCTATGACTATGCCCATCCGCAATTTGACACAGCCGCCCTAGCCTCACAGCGCCAATTTAACCGCATACAGGGGCGCGGCGGGGTCTGGTATGCCGGGGCCTGGCTTGGTTATGGCTTTCACGAAGACGGCTTGACGGCGGGCCTGCGTGTCGCCCTGGCGCTGGGCGGCAAGGTGCCATGGGACTTTGTCGATCACCGTATTCCCGGCGGGGCCTTGCCCGATTTGCAATCGGCAAACGCCAAGACTTCAGCGCGCGAGAGCCAGCGCGCGTGACCGATCTGGCCAGGCTTTATCTGGGCAAGACCACACACCTGCGCACCCAACCAAGGGCGCATAGGTTCAGCTATAATGTGTTTCAAATCATGATCGATATCGATCATCTGGACACGGCGTTTAAGGGTCTAAAAACCCTTCGCAATGGCCGGTTTGGCTTGTTTTCCTTCGACGCGCGCGATCATGGCGCCAGGAATGGCTCAAGCCTTAGAGTCTGGGTTCAGGGCGTTCTGGACCAACTTGGCCTCAAGGTGCAAACCCACCGCATCAGCCTATTGTGTTTCCCAAGAGTGCTTGGCTTTGTCTTCAACCCCATCTCGCTCTTTTTTGTCCATGATGACCAAGATGTGCTGAGGGCGGTGATTTATGAGGTCAATAACACTTTTGGCCAGACCCATGCCTATGTTTTGCCCGCCGATGGCCTAGATGTGGATCATCAGTTTGCCGATAAGGCCCTGTATGTGTCGCCCTTTTACCGGGTCGAGGGGGGCTATAAATTCATAGTTACCGATCCGAAGGACCGCTTTAATCTGACAATTCTCAAACAAGTGGGCGGTGAAATAGACTTTACTGCCACATTGGTTGCGCGACGTTTGGCCTTGACGGACAGACAGCTGTTCAAACTTTTTCTAACCATGCCCTTTATGACTTTGGGCGTGGTTGTTGCTATCCACTGGGAGGCCCTGCGCCTCTGGATCAAGGGTGCCGTCTTCGGTGCCCGGCCTCCGGGGCCACAGGCAAGCATAAGCCTGGGCAAGGTCTCTCGTCCCATATCTTAGGTGAGTTAATGTCTACTGCGTCTTTACTAAACTATGTCCCTGATACGATTGCGCCCCTGACGGCAGACATCTGGGCCTTGACGGAAATGCGTAAGGCCCCAGCGGCCTTCAAGACGGCTGTGCGCGTATCCAATGACAATTGGCGCTATGGTTCGCTCAGCTTTGTCATGCCATCGGGCCGGGCCTTTAAGGTTCAAGGCAAGGAGGCCGGGCCAGAGGCTGTGCTGGTGATCCATGATTTTCGCTTTGTCGGCCGGGTCATGGCCGGCGGCGATATCGGCTTTGGTGAAGGTTATATTGCCAAGGAATGGGACAGTCCCAACCTCTCAGCCGTCTTGCAGGCCTTTACGACCAATTGGGATCACTTGACCAAGTTGGTTCAGGGCAACCCGCTGGTTTCGATTTTTAACTTCATTGGCCACCTTTTGAACGGCAATTCCAAACAGGGCTCACAGCGCAATATCCATGCGCATTATGATCTGGGTAATGCCTTCTATGCGCGCTGGCTTGACCCCTCCATGACCTATTCCTCGGCCAGGTTTGAAACCCCAGACCAGAGCCTGTCCGCCGCCCAGCACCATAAATATGCCAGCCTTGCCCGCTCGATTAACCTGCAGTCGGGTCAGAGCGTGCTTGAAATCGGCTGCGGTTGGGGCGGGTTTGCCGAATTTGCCGCCAAGGAGGTCGGGGCCAAGGTCACCGGCATTACCATTTCTCAGGCCCAGCACGATTTTGCCAAAAAGCGCCTGTTCGATGCAGGCCTAGCCGACCAGGCTGATATCCAGCTGATTGATTATCGTGACGTTAAGGGCGCGTTTGACAGGGTTGCCTCAATCGAAATGTTCGAGGCAGTCGGCGAGAAATATTGGCCGACCTATTTCAACAAGATCCATGATGTCCTAGCCCCCGGCGGCCAGGCGGGCCTGCAAATCATCACCATCAAGGATGAATTATTCGCTGATTACCGCAGCCGCGCCGACTTTATTCAGAAATACATCTTTCCCGGCGGCATGTTGCCGAGCGAAAAGCGCCTGCGTCAGGAGACCGACAAGGCTGGATTGGAATGGCGCAATATTGCCCGCTTTGGCCAAAACTATGCCGATACATTGATCCAGTGGTCCGAGCGGTTCCAGGGGGCTTGGGACGAGATCAAGCCGCTTGGCTTTGATGAGCGCTTCCGCCGCCTTTGGCAGTTTTACCTGAGCTATTGCGAGGCGGGTTTCCGCACTGAGCGCACCAATGTGATCCAGCTAGGCCTCGCAAAGGTCTAGTTGGCTGAGGTCTTGCGCGTCTGTTTGCGCCACAGGGACGCGTATTCGCCGTCAAGCGCGATCAAGGCTTGGTGCGTCCCTCTCTCGACCACGCGGCCGACCTTGAGCACCAAGATCTCATCGGCATCGGCAATGGTCGATAGCCGGTGGGCCACGACCAGGGTGGTGCGACCCTGACGCGCGCGGCGCAAGGTGGCCTGGATGGCTTGTTCGGTGCGGCTGTCCAGCGCGCTGGTGGCCTCGTCCAGGATCAGGACGCGCGGATCGGCTAGCAAGGCCCGGGCTATGCCAACCCTTTGACGCTCACCGCCCGACAGTTTCAGGCCCCGCTCGCCCACACGCGTGGCCATGCCGTCGGGCAGGCCGCGGATGAAATTTCCAAGCTCTGCGGCTTCGGCAGCAGCCCAGATTGCGTCATCCGTAAGCTCTGGCCGAGCAAAGGCGATATTGGCCCTCAAGCTGTCATTGAACAGGGCCACATCCTGCGGCACCAGGGCCACGGCACGGCGCAAGGCCGCGACCTTTAACTGCTTAAGGTCTACCCCATCGAGCATGACCTGCCCTGCTTGCGGATCGATCAGCCGCAAGGCCAGGCGCACAAGCGTGGTCTTGCCCGCGCCAGAGGGGCCAACCAGTGCCGTGGTCGTGCCAGGCGCAATCTGGAAGGAGACGTCGCTGAGGCCCTCTGATCGCGCATCATGGCGAAAGGACACGCCCTTAAACACAATATCCCCGCCGCGCCGGTCCAGGGCGCCCGGCAGATCAATGGCATCTGGGGCATCGGCCACGTCCGGCTTTTGGCGGGTTAGGTCGAGCATGGCCTCCATATCGATAAAGGACTGGCGAATTTCGCGATAGGCAAAGCCGAGTATGTTCAGGGGCGCATAGAGCGAGATAAGGATCAGTATGGCGGCGGTGACATCCCCCGGCCCCATGCGCCCGGCCATGGCCTCCATGCCCGCCAGCACGGCCATAATCCCCAGCCCAATATTCATCACCACGGCCTGAACGCCATTGAGCAGGGCCAGCGAGGTATTGGCCTGGACCGAGGCCTTGGAATACCCACTCAGGGCCTGATCATAGGTCGCCGCCGCCCGCGCCTCTGCGCCAAAGGTCTTGACGGTCTCATAATTCATCAGGGCATCCACCGCCCGCCCCGCGGCTTCTGAATCGGCCTCATTAAGCGCGCGGCGGTGACCTATGCGCCAGTCGGAAATGGCAAAGGTCAAGACCCCATAGACGGTCACGGTCAGGACCGCTGTTGCGGCAAAGCGCCAGTCATAGGCCTTGGCCAGCACAATGGCCGCCATAGCCAGTTCCAGCGCCGTCGGGGCCAGATTGAACACCAAGGTGCGCAACAGAAAATCTATCGAGCGCGCACCGCGATCAATCACCCGCGACAGCGAGCCTGTACGCTTGGTCTGGTGGAAATCCATCGACAGGGTCAGGGCATGGGCAAAGGTCTCGGTCGCAGCAGTTTGTTGAGCGGCCTGGGCCAGGGGCGTGAAAATGGCGTCACGGGCCTGGGGCGCAATCGCCGCCAGCATACGGATCACCGCCCAGCCGACGGCTAGACCCGCAAAGGCTAGCGCAAAACCCGCCGCGGCATCATGTCCCTTGGCCAGCCGATTGACGGCTGCGCCCAAGAGCAAGGGGGCAACCACGCCCAGGGCCTTGCCAATCACGGTCAGCGCCAAGGCAATGCCCAAACGGGTCTTGAGCTGCGGTGCATTAGAGCGGATCACCAAACGCCAAAGATCGCTTAAGACCTGCACCAGGTGAAACGGCGTCGCGGGCTCAGCAATTGCGCCCGCGACAGACTCGCGGCGCGACGGGGCAGAAAAACGCAGGCTCATACTTGTCCTTGAGGGCTTGGTACCATGACCATACTGGACTGCACCCCGCCGCTGGGTGTGGTCCAGTCAATTCGCCATCCGCCTTGTAATCGCGTCGATTTAAAAAGCCGGCCCGCCGCCAATCGTGCCGGCTGGATGTCTAGCGGCAGAACCAAGGTGCGGGCACCGATCTGCAAACTGACCTGATGCGCGCCCGGCCGGGTAGCTCCAGATAGGGCCAGGCTAAAATGGCCATCACGGCCGGCGCGGCCTTGGGCGCCCCAGACCCCATCAAGCGCGGCCTTGATCTCCTGCCCTAATGCCGCCTGCCCAGATACGGCAAGGCCGCCGACATCATCGAAATCGGTAATGATCACAGTGGCAAGCCCCGCCCTTCGCGGGCCAATCGGCCGCGCGCCTGTACCGGCCCGCAATAGCACAGCTGGCGTCAAGGCATCAGGCAGGACAGCAATATAGCCTTCGGCCTGGACCTGTCGCCCGTCAAGATCTTGCGACAGGCCATATATTTGCAGTGGCTCGGCCGAATTAAGCGCGGCTGGTACCTCGATCGACCAATCGCCCGCATCGCTGGCCGTGGTTCCAAGGGCCTGACCATAGGGGCTAGATAGCCTGACCCTAGCCGCATTGGCCGAGCGTCCTGATAGCACGACCATAGCGCCCGATACCCGCGCCGAGGTCAGGACCGGCGCCTGCAAATAGCCAAAATCGAGCACCGGGGCCTTGATTTCCTCAGCCTTGGGCGCGGGTCCGCAGGCGCTCAGAAGCGGCAAAGTGCTTAAGGCGGCAAATAGGGCAAATGCCCGCCTCCGGGTCAGACACAAACTCTTCATCAATCCAACCTTGAATAGCTGCGCCGGTGCAAACAGAGTCGGCTAGTATGACCGCCTCGACTCAGAACGGTGCCTGCCTGGATTTGGAACCCGAACCTCATGGATTTTTCGACCTCAAGTCTTTCATCTGTATGCGTTTATTGCGGCTCATCCAATGCTGCTGATCCTGATTTTATCAAGGCCGCAGCGGGTTTCGGCAAGATCTTGGCCGATGAGGGCGTGCGCCTTGTCTATGGCGGCGGCGGGGTGGGCCTGATGGGGTCGGTGGCCAGGTCGGCCCATGACCATGGCGGCAAGGTACTGGGCATCATGCCGCAATTCTTGCGTAGCCGCGAAATCTTGTTTGACACGGTCGAGACGGTGGTCGTCACCTCTATGCATGAGCGCAAGATGATGATGTTCGAGCAGTCGGACGCCTTTGTCGTCCTGCCCGGCGGCATTGGTACGCTGGAAGAAGTGGTTGAGCTTCTGTCCTGGCGCCGGCTCGATCTGCACCGCAAGCCGATTGTGTTTCTGGACCAAAAAGGGTTTTGGCGTCCGTTTTTCGAGCTGGTCGATCATACGATCGAGAGCCGTCTGACGCCGGAAGCCTTCCGCGCGGCCTTTCGATCTGTCGCTCAGGTCGAGGACCTGTTACCGACCCTGCGCGTCATGCTGGAGGAAACCCGCGGCCTGAACATGATGCTAGGGGCCGCAGACCTCACCTAAACTAGGCTGTTTGGCCCGCCAGACGCGCGGCTGCCCGCTCACGCCCGATCAGGACCAGAAGCGGGCCCATTTCGGGGCCATGATCCATTCCGGTCAGGGCACGGCGCAGGGGCTGGAACAGGCCCTTGCCCTTGGCACCCGTCGCAGTCTTGACCGCGCCCACCCAATCGCTCCAGACATTGTCATCAAACTCGGTCGGTAAAAGCGCCAAGGCTTGCGCGATAAAGTCAGCATCCTCAATCATAGGGGTCACAGGCCCCGCCACCAGACGCGCCAATTCGGTGACATCGGTAAACATGGCCAGATTGGTCCGAATGGCCAGCCAGAAGGCCTCGCCCAGATCCACGCCCAAGGCTTCAAGCCGCGGCTTGGCCTGACCATAGGGCATGGCATGCAGCACCTGGGCGTTCAAGCGCTCCAGATCGGCTGGATCATAGCGCGCGGGCGCACGGCCAAGCTTGGAGAAGTCAAAGCTCTCGCTCAAAAGTTCGAGCGATGCCATGGCCTCGAGCGGATCACTGGTACCTAGCCTTGCAAGATGCGATGTCACGGCTAGGGGCTCAAAGCCCTTGTCGCGCATATCCATGATCGACATGGAGCCCAGCCGCTTGGACAGGGCCTCGCCATCTGTGCCGACCAGAAGCGAAAAATGGCCAAAAATCGGGGCTGTGCCGCCCAGGGCCTCAAAAATCTCGATCTGCACGCCGGTATTGGTGACGTGATCCTCGCCGCGCACCACATGGCTAATGCCCATTTCCAGGTCATCCACCACCGATGGCAGGGTATAAAGAAAAGCGCCGTCTTCGCGGATCAGGACCGGATCGGACATGGAAGTGGTGTCGACATCGCACTCACCGCGCACCAGATCGGTCCATTTGACCCGCCTGCCATCCAGCTTGAACCGCCAATGCGGCCTACGGCCCTCAGCGTTCAATGCGGCGATCTGGTCAGGGGTCAGGGCCAAGGCTGCGCGGTCATAGATTGGCGGCTGTCCGCGGGATAATTGCACCTTTCGGCGGCGGTCCAGCTCCTCGCCCGTCTCATAACAAGGATAGAGCTTGCCCATGGCCTTTAGCCGCTCAGCCGCTGTCTGATAAATATCGAACCGCTTGGACTGGTTATAGCGCTCGTTCCAGGTCAGGCCCAGCCAGGTCAGGTCTGTCTCGATCCCGTCCTCAAAGGCCTGGGTCGACCGCTCAAGGTCGGTATCGTCAATGCGCAGCACGAATACGCCGCCATGGCGATGCGCGAACAGCCAATTGGTCAGGGCGGCGCGGATATTGCCGACATGAATACGGCCCGTCGGAGATGGGGCGAAGCGGACCTTAACGGTCATGGGCAGTCTTTCATAGCTGGAAGACGATCCCATCCGCACTGGGACAGGGTCGCAAAATCAAAACCCAGCCTAGCGCCAATTGGATCGCAGGGCCACGGGTCTAGGGCTAGTCGTCGCGGTGAACCCGTTCGCGGCGCTCGTGACGTTCTTGCGCCTCGAGGCTGAGGGTCGCGATTGGCCGGGCTTCGAGGCGAGCAAGGCTGATCGGCTCGCCGGTTTCCTCGCAATAGCCGTAAGAATCATCCTCGATCCGCCGGATCGCCGCCTCAATCTTGGAAATCAGCTTGCGCTGTCGGTCGCGGGTGCGCAGTTCGAGCGCCCGGTCGGTCTCGGAGGTGGCGCGGTCGGTAATGTCGGGATGGTTTTCGGTTTCCTGTTGCAGATGCGACAGGGTTTCCTTCGATTGATCGAGAATGTCTTGCCGCCACGCCATCAATTTTTGCCGGAAATAGGCACGTTGACGCGGAGACATAAATTCTTCGTCCTCCGAGGGACGATAGGTAGACATATCCACCTGCACTGTGGCCGTCGTCATGGACGTCCTCACGCTCTCTATTTAACGCTTCGTGCTGAAGCGAGGCCGCTTATACCAAAACATCTGTGCGGATCAACGCACCTCGTCATAGAACGACGATATGGCGGCAAATGAGTGCATTTAACGGGTTTCAAGCTTAGCGATTTCAACCGCAGCACGGGTTTCGATCTCGTTAAGGACCGATTCAAGGCCCGGATCATCGGTTGAGTCGCGGGTTTGCTGCACCGCCTTAACCAGATTGCTCAGGGCGTTCGCGGGCACCTCGCCCTCAAGCAGGCTGATCTTGACCGCGTCGAGCTCATCCAAAATCTTATCGGCCCGGCGCAGGGCGCGGCGACGGCGCTCGAGCGGGCCGCCGACAGCCTGCAGCGCCAGCAGGGCATCGATCGATCCAATACCGGTTGGGCCAAGGGCGCGGGCCGTAGCGCCGAGCGCCTCGGCCGCCTCGGCTTGCGGCAGCTGAAATCCGCCGCTGCTGGCGCGCATGGTCGAGCGGCTTGAACCACTGGGGCCTATGGGGCTGGAGCCATTGATCTTCATGGCGGCGGCATCCGTTCAATGGAATCGACACAGCATCACTGCGCCTGAAGACCAGTCTCAAGAATTGGCGTTTATGTATCCTTAAGGCTCGGCAATTCTTGCCCAGAGCCTTGACCTTCCCGGCGGTCCATTTTCAAATCTATGAATCCATTAATCATTTTTCTGAGCGGACTTGGCACGATCTTCGCATGACAAGGACCAAGGCGCAGGGTTAGAGCGCGATTGAGTTCGAGGAATAGGCAAAATGGGTCAGCGCCTCTGGATTTGGACACGGGTCATCTTGGCCGTGGCTATGATGAGCCTGGTGACGACCTCGGCCATGGCGCGGTCGCGGATCAAGGACATTGTCTCGTTCGAAGGCATTCGCGACAATGAATTGGTCGGCTACGGAATTGTGGTTGGCCTGAATGGCACAGGCGATTCCTTGCGCAATGCCCCCTTCACCAAACAGAGCCTCGAGGCCATGTTAGAGCGGCTGGGCGTCAATACCCGCGATGCCAATCTCAATACCAAGAATGTCGCCGCCGTCATGGTCACGGCGCGCCTACCAGCCTTTGCCGCGACCGGCTCCAAGATCGATGTCACCGTCTCGGCATTTGGCGATGCCAAGAGCCTGCTCGGCGGCACCTTATTGGTCACCCCCCTGCTTGGCGGCGATGGTGAGGCCTATGCCCTGGCCCAGGGCACGGTCCAGACCGGGGCGATCTCAGCGTCTGGCAATTCGGGCTCTTCGGTTACAAAGGGTGTTCCCACCGCTGGCCGGATTGCTGGCGGCGCTCTGGTTGAAAAGGAAACCGGCTTTCAACTGGGCCAGATGAGCCAGATGCGTCTGACCCTGCGCAATCCCGACTTCACCACCGCCAAGCGGATTAGCGAGACGATTAATGCCCGCTATCCCGGCGCGGCCTTTGCCGATAATCCCACCATTGTCACCCTGCGCCCTCCCAGGGGCCAGGACATGGTTGGGTTCGTTACCCAGATTGAGTCCTTAGAAATCCAGCCCGACAATATTGCCAAGGTGGTGATCGACGAGGTCGCGGGCGTCATTGTCATGGGCGATAATGTCCGCATCTCCACCGTCGCTGTACAGCAGGGCAATCTGACCGTCTCGGTTCAGGAAACGCCAACCGTCAGCCAGCCCAATCCGCTTGCCGGGGGCACCACCCAGATCGTGCCACAATCGACAGTCACGGTTAGCGAAGAGACCGGCAAACAGCTCTTGACCCTAAAGGATGGGGCTTCTCTAGCGTCCTTGGTCAAGGCGCTGAACACGCTTGGGGTCACGCCCCGCGATATGATTTCCATCCTCCAGACCATCAAGGCCGCAGGTGCGCTGCAGGCCGATATTGAGGTAATGTAATGGCCTTAAGCCCAATCAGCGTTTCACCAAGCCTATTGCGCCCGATCCCGGCGGCCCCGGCCCTGTCCCAATCCCGCTCCGCAGACCCTGAAACCTTGGCCAAGATCCGTAAAACCGCAGAGGATTTTGAGGCCTCCTATCTGTCCAATGCCCTGTCTACCCTGTTTAGCGGGGTCGAGACGTCAGAGCCATTTGGCGGCGGCGAGGGTGAGGCCGCCTTTAAGTCCTTCCTGACTGAGGCCTATGCCAAACAGATCAGCCGCGCTGGCGGGGTTGGCCTAGCCGCCGCTGTCCAAAGGGAAATCTTGAAAATGCAGGGCCTGAATCTGGAGACAAACCCATGATGCCAGAGGCCCTGCCCGTCCCAGAACCGGACAATCAGGCCGCCACCGAACGACTGGCCTATATCCTAAACCTGACTGTGACCTTGACTGAGCGGCTGGCCCTGGAATGCCAGGCCTTTGAACGCAACCGGCCCCTGGATGTTACCCAGACCCTGCCGGAGACGACTAGGCTGGCTAATCTCTATCGGCACGAATCGCGGCAATTGCGCCAAACCCCCGAGATCTTGCAGGGCACGCAACGCGCCGACCGGATGGCACTGCTTCAGGCGACTGAGGCTTTTGACGCTGTGCTGGCGCGGCACGGACGCGCGATCGAGGCGGCCAAGACCGTGACCGAGGGCGTGGTGCGCGCGATTGCCCATGAGGTGGCGGCGGCGCGCTGCACAGGGGCGGGCTATGGCCCAGGCGCAACCCAGACCCAAGGACCGAGCACGGCCCTGACCCTAAATCAAAGCGCCTAAAGCGCCAGAAGCGGCCTTTGACGCGCGGCGCGCAGACCCGGAAAGACGCCGCCGACAAAACCGATCACCAGGGCCAGCACCATGGCCTGTCCCACCAGCTCTGGCCCAACCTGAAGCCTAAAGGCCACCTGGGTAAAGCCCGCGCCCAGCGTTGAGGCTGACAAGCCATTGAACAAGAGCGAACAGGCTGCTGTACCCAAGAGCGCGCCAAGCGCGGACAAGACTAGCGCCTCGCACATGGTGCCCATAAAGGCCGAAAATCCCGAAAACCCGATCACCCTCAAGGTCGCGATCTCAGACGCCCGCGAGGCCACCGAAGCATACATGGTGTTCAAGGCCCCAGCCAAGGCTCCGACCGACATGATCAGGCCCAGAGGCCAGCCGACATATTTGATCAGAAGGCCCGAGCGTTCGGCCTGGGCGGCAAAATAGGCCTGTTCGCTCTGGACCTTAAGCTGCAGACGCGGATCGGACTTGATATAGGCCAGATAGGCCGGCATGGCCTCGGGACTGGTCAAGGCAATGCGGGCGGTTTGGAAACTGGTGCCGCGATTGAACAGGCTCTGCACCACGGGCGCATCGGCCCAAAGCTCGGATTCAAACACAGTGCCGGGGGCCTCAAACACCCCCACCACACGCCAGGTCTGGGCGCCAAAGCGAATAGTCTTGCCCATTTCAAAACCGGCAAATTCGCGCAAAAGCCCTGCACCCACCACAATCTCGTTCGAGCCGGGCGCAAACATGCGCCCTTCGCGCAGGCGCACCTGGCTGCGCACGGCCAGGCCATTGGGGCCGATGCCGCGCAGGGGCATATTGGCCTTGGTGCCCGAGGACTTCTTGATCCCATCAACGACCAGCATCAGTTCCGCCGAGATCAAGGGCTTTCCGTCCGCGCCCAGCTTGATGCCCGGGCCGGCCGCCAATAGATCGATCTGATCACGGCCAATCACGCTGTTCAACTCCGCGCCAGACCCGTCGCGCAGAACAATCACTACATTGGGTGAACCGGAGCCCTTGAGGGTCTGGCTAAAGCCGTTGGCAAGCGCCAAAAAGCCGAGCAGGACCGCGACCACCAGGGCAATCGACACCACAGTCGCAACCGACATCCACAGCCTTTGCGGGATGGAGCGCACATTCATCATTATGACCGAACCGGTCTGGTTCATAAGGCTCATGACGCGTCTCCTATCGCCGACCGAGGGCGTCGATAATGTTCATGCGAAGGGCAGACAGGGCCGGGATAAGGCCGGTCACCAGGCCCAGCAATAAGGCCAAGACGATCCCAACCAAGGCGACGCTTAAGTCCATGGACAGGTCACCAAAGCTGGCCCCCATGGCCGATTTTGACAGGCCCTTTAACATAAGGGCCGCCACACCCAGGCCTAGGCCGCCGCCAAGTCCCGATAATAGGATGGACTCGCCGAGCACCATGCGCAGGACGCGCGGCCCTGGAAAGCCAAGCGTCTTCATCACCCCAATCTCCTTGGTCCGCTCGCGCACCGCAGATACCAAGGTTGTTCCGACAATCATTAAGATCGCGGCAAAGGCCGCGGCCACCACCATGGTAATGATGAAGTTCAGATCACCAGCCTGCTTCAGAAACGCCCGCTGAAAGGTCTTTTCGTCGACTGTGGCGGTCTCATAAGGCGAGTTTGCAAACCGGGCATCAATCGCCTTGGCCACGGCATCGTTCAAATCGGGTGAGGCGGTGACCACGCCTATGGTCCCAATCTGGTCTCTGCCAAACGTCCGGCTCTCATTCAAATATTCATAGTTGAAATAGAGCGCCGTGGTTGGATCATCAGGCTTAGCGCCGGAAAAAATGCCCACCACCCGCATGTCCAATGCGCGGCCGCCATCTGGCTTGATATAGATATTGGAACTGATCGGAATAACCTGGCCAAGGCGCCAACCATATTTTTCCGCCAAGGCCTTGCCGACAATCACCCCGTCGCGGGTCTTGATAAAGGCCTCGCGCTGGCCTGGGCCCAGCTTAATCTGATCAGAATAAATGGCGGTATAGGTGGCAGGATCGACGGCAAAGCCGACAAACCGGCTCTTGGTCTGGTCCTGATAATAGGCGCCAAACCAGCTAAAATGCGTGACCGCCGTTACCCCCTTGATGGTCGCGACCTGATTGACATAGGCGATCGGCATGGGTTGGGTGAAATTGATCTTGTTGGCGACCACCAAACGATTGCTCGCCGTACCGCTATTGGACGAACGCTCAAGCGCAACATTAACGCTGACCAGCAGGCCAAAAATCAGGAAGGCAATAAAGATTGAGACGATCAATAGACCCGTGCGCAGCGGCCTGCGAAACAGGTTTTTCCAAACCAGATCGAAATCGGTCACGACGTCACCTCGACAAATTGGCCCTTATCTAGGTGCAGGGTGCGGGTGGCAAAGCGCGCCGCCTCGGGGTCGTGGGTGACCATGATAATGGTCTTGCCCAGTTCGCGATTAAGCTGCTGCAAGGTCTTTAGGATGTCATTGGCCGTGGCGCGGTCGAGATCCCCTGTCGGCTCATCACAGAGCAGAAATTTAGGGTCCGAGACTATGGCCCTAGCAATTGCCACGCGCTGCTGTTGACCACCCGACAATTCCTTGGGCTTGTGCCCAGCCCGATCCGATAGATCGACAATCTTTAAGGCCGTTGCGACATTGTCCTTGCGCTTTTGCGAGGGCAGCGAGGTCAGCGAGGTCAGCATCAAAGGCAATTCAACATTCTGTGCTGCGGTCAAGACCGGCATCAGATTATAAAACTGAAAAATAAACCCGACATTGCGCGCCCGCCAAGCCGCAAGCTGGCCTTCCGAATAGCCCTCAATATGCTCGCCATCAAACACGATCTCGCCGCTATCACAGCGGTCCGTGCCGCCGAGCAGATTGAGCAAGGTGGTCTTGCCAGACCCCGACGGGCCCATAATGGCGACAAAATCACCCTTGGGAATGGACAGGGTCAGCTTGTCAAAAATGCTGATGGATTCCTTGCCACGGGTATAGGTCTTGGTGACATTGGTCAGCTTGATGAAATCGGACATGCGGGGCTCCGGTTCTAGCCGCGATCAGGCTGGTTTTTCGACAAAGGTGACCTTTACGGCCATATCCGGCAAGGTGCGAACATCCTTGCCGTCAAACGCAATCCTAACCCGCACCGTGGCCTTGTCTCGGCTGGCGGCAGGAATAGTCGCAATCACATGGGCCGGAAGCACCGCGTCGGGATAGGCATCCAACACAGCCTCGACCTTTTGCCCAGCCGTAA
Organism: Caulobacteraceae bacterium; assembly: GCA_947452365.1. Lineage (GTDB taxonomy): Bacteria > Pseudomonadota > Alphaproteobacteria > Caulobacterales > Caulobacteraceae > CAISGS01. The sequence goes on along the minus strand of CANGCO010000008.1, from coordinate 17,960 downwards.
CGCGGCCAATATAGGCCTCATTCACATCGACCTCGATCTCGAGACTGTCCATATCGACAATGGTGCAGATACCCGTGCGGGTAAAACCACCGCCAGCCGATAGGGGCGAGATGATTTCACCGGCCTGGGCGGCCTTGTCGATCACCACACCCGAAAACGGTGCACGAATGACAAATTTGCCCAATTGCAGGCTGGCGCGGTTTGCGTCAGAGCGTGCTGCGCCCAGCTGCGCACGGGCCAGATCCAACTGGGCCTGGGCCGACTGGGTCCGTGCGGTCGCGGCCTGTAAATTGGCATCGCTGGCATAGCCGGATGCGGACAGTGACCTGGCGCGAACAAACGCCTTTTGCGCCTCGTCGGCACCGGCTTGGGCGGCCGCGACCGAGGCCTCGGCAGACTTTTGACGCGCCTGAGCAGTCTGGCTATCCGCATTGGCAATCGTGCCATCGAGCACAGCCAAGATATCACCTGCCCGCACGACCTGGCCTTCCTCGACCCTGACGTCGACCACCCGACCGGTAACCTCAGCGGCAATCGTGGCGCGGGCGCGGGCAACAACATAGCCAGACGCGGTTAGGCCACTGGCCCTCACCGGGCGCTGGGCTGAATCGACGGGCGGTGCCGCGACAACGGGCTTGGGCCTAGGCTTTGCGATCCAACCGATCGAAGCGCCAATTCCAAGACTGGCAACAATCGCAATCGCAATGGCACTGACCCCAATCGGCGAGCGCGTGGCTTGGGTTTGGGATTGGGTGCGGTCAATGCTTAAGGACCGCAACAAATCCGACTTGTTATCGTTCACAATCCCTGCTCCCAAACACCGTCACTGAAACAATCTAGCGCGCAAAACTGTCCGTCAAGACCCAGATCGATCTAGCCGGGCGAAATGGAAAACCTCAAGCTTGACGATACCAATAGGTACCTTCGGCGTCGGGCTCGACCACAGCAAGGCCCCGACCCACAAGGCAATTGAGATGCGCCAGGCTCTCGCCCGTCGCCATGCCCAGCACCTCAGGCCCGATCTTACGCGCAAACAAGGACCCGAACACGTCAATACTGCGCTTGGGCTCGGCCAAGGCCGCGGTCAGACGCGTCAAGGCCCGCTCATGACCACGGATCAGGTGATCGAGCCGGGCATGCAGGCCATAAAACGGTTCATTATGCGAAGGCAAAACCAAGACATCGTCCGGCACCTGGGCCTTGATCTTGGCTAGGGAGCTAAGCCAATCACTCAAGGGATCGCCCTCGGGCTCGGTCGGGAACACCGAAACATTGGATGAGATCTTGGGCAGGACCTGATCGCCCGAAATCAACAGCTTACGCTCTTCGCAATAGAGGCAAGCGTGTTCAGGCGAATGGCCCGAGCCCACCACAATGCGCCACATATCGTCGCCAATCTGGATCTCATCGCCATCAGACAGGCGCTTATAGCTGTCCGGTAAGGCATGCACGCCTTTGCCAAAGCCGCCAAACCTTGCCTTATAGGTTTCGATCGCATCCTCATCCCAGCCTGCGGCACGGTAAAAGCGCACACCATCTTCGGGGGCTTCACGGCCCGTATCGGCGGCCAATACCCGGCAGGTGACATATTCCAATCGGCTCATCCAAAGGCGGCAATCAAATTTACGCGTGATCCAGCCGGCCATGCCGACATGATCTGGATGCATATGGGTCACGAAAACACGGGTCACAGGCAGGCCGCCAAGCGGGCCGGCAAAGATTTGACGCCAGGCCGCCGCGGTTTCGCGGGTCTGGACCCCGGTATCGACAATTGCCCAGCCCTCGCCATCGCGGATCGCCCAAAGATTGATATGGGCCAGGGCAAATGGCAGGGCCATCCGAATCCACAGCACGCCCGGCGCGATCTCGACCGTCTCGCCGTCTGCGGGCGGGCTTTCAAACGGATAGGTCAGGGCCGGGCGGCGCTCGTTAATATCGGCGGGATTGTCGGGGGTACCGTCCTGCATATAACCCTTGGCTCCTTAAACTGTGCGCTAAACCAAAGCCGCGCACTGGACTCTTGCCTCCACCCATGGCGCTTATCGCCGCGGCGGTCCAGCCTAGAAGCGCGCACCAAGGCGCAAAACCTGTCAAAGCCATGCGACATATTCAGACCAATTTGATGCGCAAACTTGACCAAGTCGGCGCAAGCAGGCTTAAGCTGCGCGCCAATAACAATCTTTGCACACAATACCCCAGGAGTGGATTTTATGAGGCCATATGGATTGGGACTGGTCGCTGCGCTTGTCCTTGCGATTGCGTCCCCTGCCCTTGCGGCAAAACCAGCTGCTGAAGCCATACCGCCTGCTACGCGCAAGGCTGGCATGGAAAAGGCCCCGGCCATTATCGCCAAGGCCGGCCTCGGCTGTACCCTGACCGATGCCCGCTTTATTGGTCAGTCCGACACCAAAAAGGACGGGGCCAAGGTCACGACCGCCTTTTTCGAAGTCGCCTGTAGCGAAGGCCTTGGCTATATCGTTCAGGGCATGTCGGATGGCTCTACGCCCCTGACCTTTGACTGCGTTGCCACCTCGGCCGATGTGGTCGGCCCAGACGGCAAGCCAAAAAAGAATTCGCTGGCCTGCGCCCTGCCTGGCAATGCCAATCCAGAAGCCGGCCTGCAGCCCATGGTCGCCAAGACCGGCAAGGCCTGCCCGATCGCCAAGGCCCGTTATATCGGCCAGAGCTCAGCCAATGTGTATTATGAACTGGCCTGCCAGTCTGGTGCGGGCATGGTTTTGACCGCTGCCCTGCCCGCTACGGCGGACCGCAAGGTGAGCAGCATGAACTGCATAACCTTCGAACAGTCCGGTCAAAAGTGCCTCCTATCCACGCCAGAGCAGAATATCGCCCCGATCAAGGCCCTGAGCACCAAGGTAGCCAAGGGTTGCGAGCCATCCGACATGCGCTATGTGCTGTCGACGGTCGACGGATCGGACTATTACGAAATCGCTTGTAAGACCGGCGAAGGCTATATGATGCAGGTCAAGGGCGATAATCTGGCCAAGTCGATTAAGTGCGCCGATGCAAGCTTTGTCGGTGGCGGCTGTACCCTAACCGATGCGCGCGAGGCCGAAACCCAGCAAGCTGGCCTCTATTCCAGCCTTGCCAAAAAGGCTGGCTTTAATTGCGACGTGGCCAAATATGCCGCCTTCCCGGTTCAGGGCAATGACAAGGAAGTCGTCGAACTGGCCTGTAAGAACCGTGAAGATGGCGGTGTGGCCATCTTCCCAACCGCAGCCGGTGCCAAGGCCCAGATCCTAAACTGCGCCCGCGCGCCATTGGCCGGTTATCGCTGTAGCTTCTCCAAGGCAGAAGCGGCCTATCCGCTTTTGACCACGGCGCTCAAGGCCAAGGGTAAGGCCAGCTGCACAGTTTCCAATGCCCGTGCCATTGGCCGCGCCGAAACATCTGAATTCCTCGAAGTCGCCTGCTCGGACGGCCTGCCCGGCTGGGTTTTGGAATATGCGATTGGAACCGACGAAACCAAATCGGTGCTCAGCTGCACCCAAGCCAAGTCGATTGGTGATGGCTGCAAGCTGCCAGGCAATACCAAATAGGCGCTTGCCTATGGACTAAGTATCAGCCCGCCGGGGGAAACCTCGGCGGGCTTTTTGTTGGTTAGGCTAGGGCCGCGACAATCATGCGTGGGCCCTTTTGCGTCATGGCCTCGGCCATGGCGGCATCAAACGCCTCAGCCGTGTCGCAAGATACCGCCTTCATGCCCATGCCACTGGCGAGCGCGACCCAATCTATGCGCGGAGAACCCAGATCGAGCAGGGCGCGCGCCGCTGGCCCCGGCCTGCCAGAGCCCGTGCGCGCAAATTCGATATTGAGGATGCGATAGGCATGATTGGCAAACACCACCACTGTGACATCGAGGTCTTCGCGAACCATGGTCCAAAGTCCTTGAACCGTATACATGGCCGCGCCATCGCCATTCAGGGACAAGACCTTGCGCTCGGGACAGGCAATGGCGGCCCCAATCGCCACGGGAATCCCCTGACCGATCGCCCCGCCGGTCAGCATCAACCATTCATGCGCCCGCGCCCTCGCGGTCTGGGTATAGATGGGCAGGCCCGCTGTCACCGCATCGTCAGAAATCACCGCATGGTCTGGCATATGCCGGGCAATGGAATCCCCAATCGTATAGGCATTCAACTCGCCCTTGGGCGCGTCAGGCAAATCTAACACTGTTAGGTCGCCAGAGGCTGGTGCGTCCATGGCATCGGCCAGAGCAATTAGGGTGGCAACCCCGTCCTTAGCCTTATCCGCCAAGGTCTCGACCGCGCAGCCCTCCGGCACCAAGACGCTGGGCATATCGGGATAGGCAAAGAAGGATACTGGCAAGGCGGTCTCGACCAGGACCATCAGGTCAGAACCGGCCAGATCCTTGATCGCCATTTCGCCAAAATACAGCATGCGGTCTGGCAGGAACCGGCCCGCCCCGCGCGCTTGGCGGGCCACAAACGTATCGATCAGGACCCGCACGCCCGCGGCCTTGAGCCGTCCGGCAGCAGCAAGACCTGCCTCGCCGCAAGCCGTTCCGCCGATCAGTATGACTGGCTGTTTAGCCGCTTTTAACCGCGCCGCAGCCTCTATAATCACGGCCTTGGTTGGGACGGGTCTGGGCGGCACAGTGATTTGGGGCCCGCGCTTGTCGGTCTCGGTCCAGGCGCTATCGGCGGGGAGGATCAGGCTGGCACAGCCGCCCGGCGGGCCAAAACTGGCGGCGACGGCCTGAGCGGTCAGATCGCCAACCTGATCGGCAGTTTCGGCTGACCCGACCCAGTTGGAATTGGCCTTGGCCCAGGCGGCAATATCGGAATTGAGTGGTGCATCATATTGGCGGTGATAGGTGGCATGGTCGCCGATCACATTGACTACGGGCGTGCCGGCCCGCCTGGCATTATGCAGGTTAGCCCCGCCATTGGCATAGCCAGGCCCCAGATGCAGCAGGGTCGCGGCAGGCTTGCCCGTCATACGCCCATAGCCATCGGCCGCCCCCGTGGCCACGCCTTCAAATAGGCACAGCACTGCCCGCATGCGCGGCTCGCGATCCAAGGCCGCAACAAATTGCATTTCGCTGGTGCCGGGATTGGCAAAACAAGCCTCGACGCCATTATCGGCCAGGGTCTGGATCAGGGCATCGGCACCGTTCATGAGAGGCTCCAGCTCAGAAGATCAAAAACAAAGGACATCCGTATCCGGATGATCAGCAAACAGCCGCTCGACGGACGCCGAACGGATTTGGCGCGACAGGGCCTGATTGATATAGCCCTTATCGGTAATCTCGCCCGAGATCGGGTCAGGCGCATCGGTCAAGATTATGGCCCGGGCAATCTTGCCACCGCCGCCCTTGGCCTGGGCATTCATTTTTTCGAGCCCAGCCCAGATCGCATCCCGGACGGCCGCATCGTCACCCAGTTGGGCACAGTATGGCCCATTCAGGAATAGCAGAAGGCCAACACCCGCCTGCCCCTCGCCGCAGACCACAGCGTCTGAAACCGCGCCGCCAATGGCCGAGACCGCGGCAATGCGCAAGGTGCCCGCCGCGACAAATGTGCCCGATGCCAACTTGAAATTCTCAACCAGACGGCCATCGAACACCAAACCCGCCTCAGGGTCCGCCTCATCCAGCAAGCGGGCCGCATCGCCCAGCTTGTAAAAGCCGTCCTCATCAAACGCCTTGGCCGACAGCTCTGGCGCGCCATAATAACCGGGCGAGACCTGGGGGCCCTTGACCCGCATTTCGAACTTATTGCCCTCGGGCGCCAGCTTGACCGAGGTTCCGGGCACAGGCAGGCCACACATGCCGGTACGGTCATTCAGCCAATGAATATTGCTCGCGGTCGGCCCGGTCTCGGTCGAGCCATAGCCAGTGGCAAAGGTCAGCCGCTCGCCGGTCAGGCGCACGGCCACGGCCTGGATGCGGTCGCAAATGCTTTGCGCCAGATTGGCCCCGCCATATTGCAGGACCCGAACGCGCGAGAAAAACGTCCGCGCCAAGGCCTCATCCTGTTCCAAGGCGCCCACGAACAGGCCCCAACCGGCCGGGACCATATTGTGATAGGTCGGGGCAATCTCACGCAGATTGCGCAAGGTTTCCTCAAACCGCCCGGGTATTGGCTGGCCAGTATCGATATGGAGGCTGCCGCCGCGATGGGTGATCATGTGCAAGATCGCATTGGCCCCGAGACTATGGCTCCAAGGCGCGGCATTGACCACAATCGGCGGGTCAGTGTCATTATAGCAGGCAGCAATCTGGGCGGCATTGATGCAGATATTGCTATGCAGGCCTATGACGGCCTTGGGCTTGCCCGTGGAGCCAGAGGTCAGTAAAAGCTTGGCAATATCGCCAGTCACCGCGGTCGCTGGTTTTGGTGATGACATGGCCAGGTCGGCAAGCCGAAGGTCGCTGGGCCGTGCATTCTGGCTGGCAATAACGGCCAAGCCCGCAAGGGCTGGACTGTCAAGGGCCCCGGCAAAGGCCATGGCGTCATCGACATAGACCGCCGCTGGCTTGATCAGGTCCACAGCATAGGCCAGCCGCGAAAGATCCGCGCCCGCCAGCCCATATTGCGGCGAGACCGGCGCGATCGGCGCGCCCAGACTCATGGCGGCATAAGAGATCAGTGCCTGGTCAATACTATTGCGGGCCAGGATCAAGAGCGGCTGGCCGCGTTCAAGACCCAGGGCCGCCAAGCCACCCGCGATCGCGGCAACCTTGGCCGCGCCATCGCCATAGCTTAAATGCGCCCAGCCCTCCCCCGCCCTTTGGGCCAGCCAGAGGCGGTCTGGATCAAGGCTTGCCCACCGCTCCAGCGCCGCCGTCATGGTTAGGTCCTTAGTGACCACCGGCGTGGTATTGGTCATGACCAAGCCACCATCGGCCAGGCGCTCGACCACCACCTGACGCGGGCCATAGCGCGCATCACGAAACGGCGCAGAGCCAATATCGACCAAACCACCCATGCTATTCGTATCCTTGCCCTCGCTGGGGCCTTAAGCCTCGCCCAAGGTTTCGTTAAAGCGCACCGGCGCGCCCTGGCCCTGAGCAATCACTTCATCATCGCGCATGATAATCTGTCCACGGATGATGGTTGCAATCGGCCAGCCCTGGGCCTCAAACCCGTCAAACGGGGTCCAGCCCGAGCGGGTGGCCATCTGACCATGGCTAATGGTCCTGCGCGCCTTCAAATCGACAATGGTCAGGTCTGCATCATAACCCTCAGCCACCCGGCCCTTATCGGCCAGACCGAACACACGCTGCGGACCATGCGAGGTCAGGTCCACAAACCGCTCCAGCGTCAAACGGCCATTGGCGACATGGGTCAGCATGATCGGCACCAGGGTCTGGACGCCGGGCATACCCGATGGCGAGGCGGGATAGGGCCTGGCCTTTTCCTCGCGCGTATGCGGCGCATGGTCAGAGCCCATGACATCGGCAACCCCCATAGTGATCCCGCGCCATAGGCCCGGCTGGTGCGAGGCATCGCGGATCGGTGGGTTCATCTGGGCAAAGCCCTTGAGGTCCTCATAGGCCTCTGGCCCGACCAGGGTCAGGTGCTGCGGTGTCAGCTCGACACTGGCGACATCCTTGTGCTTGGCCAAAAAGTCGATTTCCTGAGCCGTGGTGACGTGCAACACATGAATGCGCTTACCCAGCCGCTTGGCGATCGAGACCAGACGCTCGGTCGACTGGATCGCGGTTTGCGGGTCCCGCACCTCGGGATGGCTGGTCCAGTCGCCTGTGCGGGCCAAAGACCTGCGCTCGGCTAGGCGATATTCATCTTCAGAATGAAACGCTGCCCGGCGCGAAATATTGCGCAAGACGGCCTCAACGCCGGCATCATCAGCCACCAATAGCGAGCCGGTCGAGGCCCCCATAAACACCTTGATGCCGCAACAGCCGGGCAGGCGCTCCATCTCGCCTAAGAATGCGGTATTGTCGTGGGTGCCGCCGACATAAAAGGCATGATCACAATGCATGCGGCCCTTGGCGCGGCTGAGCTTATCCATGAGGGCGTCAGGATCGGTCGTGGTCGGCTCGGTATTGGGCATTTCAAACACGGCGGTGACGCCGCCAAGGACTGCACCGCGCGAGCCGGTTTCAAGGTCTTCTTTCCATTCCAGGCCCGGCTCACGAAAATGCACCTGACTGTCTATGACGCCGGGCAGGATGGTCAGGCCCGTGGCATCAAAGATCTGATCGGCAAAGGCCTGGCCCAGATCGCCCACAGCCACAATCTTGCCACCGCGCACGCCAATATCCGCAAGGCCCCGGCCTGCATGATTAACCAGGACGCCGCCGCGCACGATCAGGTCAAAGGTCTGGGTCATGGCGGATTATCCCTTGGGAAAAAAGTGGATTGGCACTGGTCATACAAGGCCTTGGCCGCTTCGACCACTGCCTCTTCGGGCAGGTCGAGCATGTGGCAAACCGCTTGGTTGAGATCAGGATCAATCGCCCGGATCTGGGCCAAGCTGCGCGGTCCACGCAGAACCTTGCCCGAGGGGCCCCAAGGGCCATAGAGCCGGTCATCCGAAGGCCCAAACAAGCCAAGCGTTGGCGCGCCCGCAGCGGCGGCCAGATGCATTAGGCCGGAATCATTACCGACAAACAGTCTTGCATATTTAAGCGCCGCATAGACGGTCAGAAGGTCGGCCTTGCCCGTCAGATCGATCCAGCGATCGGGCGGCAAGACTTGGCGCAAGGCCAAACTCGCAGCCTCATCGCCTGGGCCGCCAAGGATTAATAATCGCCCGCTTGGCATGGGGCCATCGGGGCCAAGCAGGGCGTGAGCCACCTTGGCAAACCGCTCGCTTGGCCAGGCCTTGCCCATCCAGTTGGCGGCCGGCCCCATGGCCAGAATGGGCACACCCAAAGGCCCGATCAGGTCGCGGGCCCTCGCCTGGGTCTGCTTGGACGTAAAAAGATAGGGCGTCGGCGGGTGGTCTTGCAGGCCAAGCAGCCTTGCGGCCTCGACCACCTTGTGCGCGATCCGGCCTGACTTGCGATGAATGACCCGCCGCTTGGCCGCTAGGAAATAGGAAATCGCCGAGCCTCGACCATCAACCACCAGATCCCAGGTCTGACCGCGCACGGCCCGCCACAGGGCAAACCAGTGGCCACCATCCTTTTGCTTAGAAAAGGCAATCACCCGGTCAAGATTTGGCACATCGGCAAACAGGGGCGCGGCGACGGGGCCTGCAACAAGGGTAAACCGCGCCCTAGGGTATTGATCGTGCAGGGCCTTGATCAGACCTGAAGACAGGACCGCATCCCCGATCCGGGTGGCGGTAATGATCAGAATCGCGCGCGGGTCTTTGGCCATTATTCGCCTATATAAGCGCACCTGAGCCTGCGCTCTAGCCCTAGCGTTTTGCCCCCAAAGGCCCCAGATTGATAGCATGACGACGCAAACCCAATACGCCGCCCTCACCTCCCGCGCCCTGGTCGCGATTGAGGGGCCCGACTGGCGAACCTTTTTGCAAGGCCTGCTGAGCCAGGATGTCGAGGCCATGACCCCGGGCGAACTGCGGTTTGGCGCGCTTTTAACGCCTCAGGGCAAGCTCTTGTTTGATCTCTTTGTGCTGGCTAGCGAGACCGGCTGTTTGTTGGATGTAGCCGCCGATCGCCAAGTGGCCCTGATCGAGCGCCTGACCCTCTATCGCTTGCGGGCCAAGGTCGATATTGGCGCGAGCGCCTTGAGCGTCAGCGCGATCTGGGGCGCGCAGGCGCCGCCGGGCTTTATCGAGGACCCTCGGCTAGCAAGGCTTGGCCACCGCGGCTATGGCCAGACTGCGCCCGCAACGGCCCGCATCACGGACGAGGCCGCCTATCAGGCTCACCGCCTTGGGCTTGGTATACCCGACCCCGCCCAAGATGCGGAAGCCGACAAGACCTATCCGATTGAGGCCAATTTCGACCTGCTCAATGGCATTGATTTCAAAAAAGGCTGTTTTGTGGGTCAGGAAACCACATCGCGCATGAAGCGGCGCGGCCTGATCAAGACCCGGATGCTGCCAATCCGGTTTGATGGCCCCATGCCCGGATTTGGCACGGAAATCTTAAGCGGCGACCTGCGCGCCGGGACCGTGTTGACCGGACAGGCGGGCCGGGCCATGGCCCTGATGCGCCTAGACCGCCTCGATGGCCTCCTAAGCCTGAACGATCAGCCCGTTACTATCGTCTGGCCAGACTGGATGCCCAGCTAGCCAAGCCGGATCGCCGCTGATCTTGCATGGGCAGGCAAACCCTCGGCCTCGGCCAGGGCAATGGTCGCACCAGCCAGCTTTTCAAAGGCTTGCGCATCACAGCGGATCAGGGAAGTCCGCTTCAAGAAATCATAGATGGACAGGCCAGAACTGAATCGGGCAGCGCGGCTGGTTGGCAGGACATGGTTGGACCCGGCGACATAATCGCCAATCGCTTCTGGCGCATGACGGCCAAGGAAAATGGCCCCGGCATGGCGCACCCGGTCGGACAAGGCTTGCGGCTGCTCAACCGCAAACTCGACATGTTCGGGTGCGATCTGGTCGACCAGACGTGGGCTATCGTCTAGCGGGCACAGGATGACCGCCCCATAATCGCGCCAAGAGGCTGCCGCATCCTCGCCCGTGGCCAGGGTTTTCAATTGCGCCTCAATCGCCGCGCAAACCGCATCGGCAAAGGCACCGTCGTCGGTAATCAGTATGGATTGAGCGGCGGGGTCATGTTCGGCCTGGGACAAAAGGTCAGCGGCGATCCAGTCTGGATTATTAGCCCCATCGGCAACCACGACAATCTCTGAAGGACCCGCCAGGGCATCAATGCCCACCACGCCATACAGTCTGCGCTTGGCGGCGGTCACAAAGGCATTGCCGGGACCGACAATCTTGTCGACCGGCGCAATCGGGCCCGCGCCATAGGCCAGGGCTGCCACCGCATGAGCACCACCCAGACGCCAGATCTCGCTCACCCCAGCGGCCTTGGCCGCCGCCAGTACGGCCGGTTGCAGCTTGCCTGGTGGGGTGACCATGGCAATCCGATCAACGCCTGCCACCTGGGCTGGCACGGCATTCATCAGCACAGTCGAGGGATAGGCGGCCCGGCCACCCGGCACATAGATCCCAACCGCCTCCAAAGGCGTCCAGCGCCAGCCAAGCTCTGTGCCGGTCTCGTCCACCCATTGCGCATCAGCGGGGCGCTGGCGGGCGTGATAGGTGCGGATACGGTCGGCGGCAAAATCGATAGCGTCTCGCACCGCCTGCGGACAGGCAGCCGCTCCGGCCTCGATCTCGTCGGCGGTGACGCGCAAGGTCGTCTCAGTCAGGGCCGCGTGATCAAATTGTTCGGCAAAGCGCAAGACGGCTGGCAGGCCCTCGGCCCTAACCGCCTCAACAATCGCCGCCACGGCTGAATCGACCTGGGCCGGTGATCCGCGCGGGGCATCGAGAAAGGCAGCAAATTCAGCCTCAAATCCCGGATCGGACACGTTGAAACGGCGCATGACAAACACTCAAGCCAGAAGGGTCAGTGGAGAGGGCGGATATAGGCCGCTTTAGCCCAATTAAACAGGCTTGATGAAACGGCGCCTTGATCAGGCCTTGTGGCCAGGCCTGCGCGGGGTTGGCCAGGGCGCAGACAGATCGGCGGCAATGACATCAATGCACTCGACTTGCGCTCGCAGATCACCGCCGCCAGCAAAGACCAGATGCACCACCCCGCCCGGGGCCTCGCCCGGTTCAAATTGCACGGCTAGCAATTCGACCACGGCGGCCTTGGCATCCCGCCGCAGATTCTTGGTCTGGACGCTCAGGACACTGCCAAATTGCAGGCCGGTGCGGACCCGCTCCTTGGCCCGCACGCCGTTTTCCCAGCGAAACCGGTTCAGGCCCAAGGTCAGGCGCTGGGTCTTGGCATCAAAGGCCATGTCGCCGACAAGCCCGACAGCATCTTGCAGGGCCGCAGAGATCACGGCTAGGTCCTCGGCGTCTTCCGCCAAAAGGCGCAATGAACCCTGATCCGTCGACATTCTAGCCCTCGTCCGATGCCGCGCCCTTGATCCGGCGCACCTGAGCCCCGCAGGCCCCCAGTTTCTCTTCCAGCCGCTCAAAACCTCGGTCCAGATGATAGACCCGGTTGACGACGGTTTCGCCCTTGGCGGCCAAGCCTGCGATGACCAAACTCACAGAGGCGCGAAGATCGGTCGCCATGACCTCAGCCCCGTTCAGGCGATCAACCCCGGTGACGCGCGCCTCGCCGCCATGCACCGAAATTTCAGCCCCTAGCCGCGCCAATTCCGGCGCATGCATGAAGCGGTTTTCGAAAATGGTTTCGCGGATCACACTCTCGCCCCGCGCCGTGGTCATCAGGGCCATGAACTGGGCCTGAAGGTCAGTGGCAAAGCCGGGAAAGGGATCAGTATGCACATCAACCGCCTCTAATCGGCCCTCACCGCGGCGGATAATCATACCGTCTGGTGTAGGCTCGACCCCAACACCGGCCTTAACCATCAAGTCGAGCAGGCTCTGGATAAAGCCAGACTGGGTCTTGGTCAGGCGCACCTCACCGCCGGCCATGGCGGCGGCCACGGCATAGGTGCCGGTCTCGATCCGGTCGGCAATCACCGAATGGGTCCCGCCGCCGAGCCGGGTTACGCCGGTAATGACCAGGGTCGAGGTGCCCTTGCCCTCAATCTTGGCCCCCATCATGGTCAGACAATCGGCCAGGTCACCGATTTCAGGCTCGCAAGCGGCATTATACAGGACCGTCACGCCCTCAGCCAATACGGCCGCCAGCATGGCATGCTCGGTCGCCCCGACCGAGACAAAGGGAAAGGTGATTTCAGCGCCGCGCAGGCCACGTGGGGCCTGGGCAAAGACATAGCCCTCATGCAGGTCAATCTGGGCGCCGAGCGCCTCCAAGGCCTTGAGATGCAGATCCACAGGGCGTGCACCGATGGTACAGCCGCCCGGCAAGGACACCTTGGCATGGCCGGTGCGGGCAATCAGGGGACCCAGCACATTGAACGAGGCCCGCATCTGGCGCACCAGATCATAGGGGGCAATCGCGCCGAGGATTTCGGGGGTGTGCAAGACCGTCTCTGAGCCGTCTGGCCCATCGCGCTCGATCAGTTCAGCACCCAGCCTTTGCAACAGGCGGCCCAAAAAGCGCGTATCGGCCAGGCGCGGCATATTGGTCAGGCGCAAGGGCTGGTCGGTCAAGAGGCTGGCCGCCATCAGTTTGATCGCCGAATTCTTGGCCCCGCTGATCGGGATTTCCCCAAACAGGCGCTCTCCCCCGATAATGGCAATCTTGTCCATCTGGACCCCCGCAACCTAGCAATTCATTTAAGCCTGTTTGCGGCCGCAAGGGCCAAGACGCAAGGGCCTAAGGCATTGCCAGACCCGACTTTAGCCAAGCCTAGCGCTCTTCTGAACCCGACTCAGGGGCCTTGGCGGGCGCGGCGACCTTGCGGCGACGCAGGTTTTGCCGCAGGGCCGCGGCCAGTCGCGCTTCTTTCTCAGCCTTTTGGCTAAGCGTGCGATCGGTCATAGACTTGGTTTGGCTCGGTTTTTCGGTCACGCACCATCAGGTGGCGAAGCTTTCGTCACCGGTCAAGACGATTTTGACTTCACCTAGCGATGATCATTCGCTATAGCCGCCCCTCTTCGCCGCCGTAGCTCAGTGGTAGAGCGCATCATTGGTAATGCTGAGGTCGGCAGTTCAATCCTGCCCGGCGGCACCAGCGGCCCCTCGATCGGATACGATCGAGGGGCAACCTTTCAAAGCCCCCTACAGAGTTTGACCCAAGACGGGGCCCTGTTCGACGGCCGGGTGGCAGCTATGCGCTTTAAATCTCTAGATTCTTTACGTGGACTGGCAGCCCTTGCCGTGGTCTTTCACCATTGCCTGCTCACCCTGCCTGCCAGTGCGCGCGGTCACGGCTCGGTCGCCTGGTGGATGACGGCGACGCCCTTGCGGCTCTTGGTCGACGGCCCCGGCGCAGTCTTGCTGTTTTTTGTCTTGAGCGGGTTTGTGCTGGCGGCCTCGATCCAGTCAGGCCTCGCTAAGGACCCGGTCGGATTTGACTATGGCCGATTTGCCGCCAAGCGATTCTTGCGTATCTATCCGCCGTTTGCCCTTGCCGTATTTATGTCAGCAGGGCTTTACCTGCTGGTTCAGCCCCAGCCGATCGCGGCCTTAAGCGGCTGGTTCAATGCCCAGTCCTGGGCCTATCCGGTGGCTCCGGCCATGCTGGCGGGGCATTTGCTAATGACCGACCAGCACCGCGATATGAGCCTGATCAATGTAATGTGGAGCCTGGTCCACGAATTACGCATATCGATGATTTTTCCGCTGATCTTTTTTGGCATGCGCGCCCGGCCAGCCTTGACCCTGATGATCGCCGCGATCTTGAGCGCAGGCGCGAACCTTGCCCTATCACAAGGCGGCCTGTCACCTCTGGTCCAAACCCTGTGCGGCACGGTCCAGTATGGCGTTATGTTTGCGGCCGGAACCCTGCTCTATCTCAAGAACCAGACCATAAGCATCTGGATGGCCAAGACCGGGCCTTGGGCCAGTGTGGCGGCCGTCATCCTCGGCGGATATTTGTTCTTCCTACCGCGGACCCTGCCCGTCCTCAGCCTTTGGGCTACGGGGCTCGCGGCCATGCTCTATGTCATAGCCGCCTTTGGATCGGCAACTCTGGTTAAGGTCTTGTCGGGCAAGGCTTTGACCTGGCTCGGTAAGGTGTCCTACAGCCTTTATCTGCTGCATCTGCCCGTGCTCTTAACCGTATTTCACCTGTTTTCCGGAAAGGCCCCCTTAGGGGTCCTGATCGCAGCGACGGTGGGCCTATCCTTAATCGCCGCGCAGCTATCGTATCGCTGGATCGAGAAGCCTTCGATGGCGCTGGGGCGCTGGGCAAAAAGGCCCAAGATGGCAAAAGCCGCCTAGGTCAGGCGCGCGGCGACCAATCGGCCTGCCAAGGCGCATAATCCGGTCAAGAGACTGCCCCAGACCAGATCGATCAGGGCGATCTTGGCGGAATAGCCCTCAAACGCCGCCCAATTGGTTAGGTCATAAGTGCCATAGGCCATAAGGCCTAGGAAAATGCCCAATAAGGCCGTCTGAACAAGGCCTTGGCCAAGATTGCCCGGCCGCACGGCAAATACAACTATACCCGCCGCATAGAGCAGATAAAACACACCGGCCACCGTGATATTCGGCACAGGCCGCATCAAGGCGCCGATCTCGGCCCGATAAAGGCCTCCGGCCAGTGTGAGCCAAAGAAAGTCCAGCCCCAGATAGGTGGCCAAGCTTGCGCCATAGATCAGGCCAAGTCGGATCATAATCGGTCCTCGCATCTGGCCGGATCCATCCCGGTCATGCCAAACAGATTAGGGCAAAACCGGCCCTAGCCAATAGCCGTGATCCAGATTTCGCCGCGCGCGCCATCACCGCCCTTGGCCGAGGTGAAGGTGTTTCGCGCTGCACCCCCGCCGCCGCCGCCGCCGCCAGGGGCGCCGCCGCTGCCCGCGGCCGCCGGGGAGGCTGTAGCCGAGGCGCTAGAACCACCACCGCCGGCGCCGACCCCCTTAAGCCAGGCCTTGGCCGCCCCGGATGCGCCAACCGCGCCGCCGAGGCTGGTGCGGCCCGCTCCGCCGACCGGATGGCCTGAGCCGCCTTGGCCCCCGGCCCGAAGGTTTGACGCCGTGTCGAGCGCGCCGCCGCCCCCGCCGCCGCCTGGCCCTGCGCCAAGGCCTGCTGAGCCCGGCGCTGCTGCTGCGGTCGCTATTGAGGCACCGCCCGATGCCGAGGATCCAAACGTGCCAAGCCCCCCCGCCCCGCCAAGGCTAGAGCCGCCCTGCCCGCCGCTGGCGGACAAAAGGATGGCGCCCCCGGACGCGATCGTCGTTGCACCACCGCCATTGCCAAGATTACCCGCACTGGTGCCCGTTGTGCCCAGACCGCCCAATCCGCCCGGACCAATGCTCAGGGTTAGGGGCGCGGTTAAGTCTTCTAGGTCAAACCGCTCACTAACAAGGCCGCCCGCACCGCCGCCGCCGCCGCCAAGGCGCACGGCAGTTGCATCGCCGCTGGCCCCACTAGCCCCACCGCCGCCGCCGCCAATCAGGGTGATCTCCAACCGGCGCGCCCAGGGCGGCGGCGAATAGGTGCCGCTGGCGGTAAACACATCAGTCTGGCTGCGCAGGGCCCCCTTGGCAAAACTGACCTTGCCAGTGGCGCGGTCCACACTCAGCGCGGTCTGCCAGCTAGCGCCGTCACTGCTGACCTTGAGGCTGAGATCATCCGACCCGATCAGACCAAGCTCAGCCCGGCCAGACCAGCCCGATTGCATCAAAAAAGACAAAACCGCGCCCGACGTTTCCTTGTTCAAGGTATAGCGCAGCCCGCCATCGCCGCCCTCGGCCACCGGCTTGGCGGTGAACAGAGCCTTGTTTAGCCGAACGCTTAAGGGATTGGCGGCATCGGCGCTCGTGCCCAGGCCCAGACGATCCAGATTGTTCAGGGCCTTGAGCAGGCCAAAAAAGCTCTGCCATTGGCTGCCGTCATAAACCAGCAATAGGTCTTCATTGCGCAGCCAGGCCAAGACGCCCTCAGCCACGGGTACGGCGGCCCAACTTCCGGCCTCAAAGCGCATCAAGCTGCCGGAGGGCTGGCCGTTCCAGCCACTGCCCGTCCCGGTCGCCGACAGGATGTACAGGCTGCCATCGGCGGGATTGGCGGGGGCAGCGCTCAAAGACCGGCTCTCAACCGCCATCTGAACCATGGCGTCTAGCCGCGACAGGCCTTCATTGACCGTAATGTGCTTCTGGGCCTGACCGGCTGCCACATAGGGCAGGCCAAGCCGCGGCGAGGCATCATCGCTCACAAAAAATCTCCCCGGAAACGGTGAAAATCACCTATTGCCGGGGAGAGCTTAGCCCTCAGTTGAACGAGAGGGGATTACTAGGCGCTAAGCGCCAGTTTATGCCCGGCGGTCAAGCTGGTCTTGGCCGAAAGATCGGCCTTGGCCGCCTCATATTGCGTTGACAATTGCGCGACAAACTCAGCCACGGACTGCAGGTCCTTGACTGCGCCAATCCCCTGGCCGCAGCCCCAGATATCGCGCCAGGCCTTGGCTTCTTGATTGCCACCCGAGCCAAAATTCATCTTGGACGGATCGCTGACGGGCAGGTTTTCGGGATCAAGGCCAGCCTTGACGATGGAGGGCTTGAGATAATTGCCGTGCACGCCCGTAAACAGGTTAGAATAGACAATATCGTCGGCAGCCGACTCCACAATCATGTCCTTATAGCCCTGATCGGCATTGGCTTCTTTGGTGGCGATAAAGGCCGAGCCAATATAGGCCAGATCCGCACCCGCGGCCTGGGCGGCCAAGATTGCTGCGCCACTGGCGATCGAGCCGGACAAGGCCAAGGGACCATCAAACCATTCGCGGATTTCCTGGATCAGGGCAAACGGCGAAAGCGTGCCAGCATGACCACCGGCGCCCGCCGCCACGGCGATCAGGCCATCTGCGCCCTTTTCCACGGCCTTACGCGCGAACTTGTTATTGATAATATCGTGCAGGGTGATGCCGCCATAGGACCGAACCGCCTGATTAATGTCTTCGCGCGCGCCGAGCGAGGTGATGATCACCGGCACCTTGTGCTTGACGCATAGCTCGACATCCTCATCGAGGCGATTATTGGTCTTGTGGACGATCTGATTGACCGCAAACGGGGCCGAGGGCGCTTCTGGATGGTCGCGGTCCCAAGCGGCCAATTCTTCACGAATCTGGTGCAGCCATTCGTCGAGCAAGGAGACAGGGCGTGCATTCAGGGACGGGAAAGAGCCGACAATGCCGGCCTTGCACTGGGCAATCACCAGGTCCGGCGTCGAGATAATGAACAGGGGCGAGGCGATAACCGGCAGACGAAGGCGATCACGTAGGATGGGCGGC